>JADQBO010000299.1 GCA_016278585.1 Desulfosporosinus sp. | reverse complement strand
CATTCAGTGATAAAACAATTTTGGTCAAATGCGACAACTATCTTGACAACTACCGTGTGCCTAAAACGGCTTTTGACTGTCGAACCCGAGGCTAACTAAAGAAATCAATATTTCCTTGCAGTTTTTTACATCCCCAAATCATTCAAACTTTCTGTTTATTATTTTTCTAATAAGCCTACAGAACAGCTCCCATTCAAAAGGGTATTTGTTGTCTCCATACTTCTTAATACTTCTTCCATCCGTTAGAATTTCCACACTCCACTGAGTCCCATCACACACACCAGTCTCGATGTACCTGGCTTTCCAGTTCAGAAGATTGAGTATTTTTAACGCCTCGAGAAACGATTCTGCTGTAGAACGCCGAATAGACTTCTTGCTAGTTTCTTCAAGCTCACCTTCATGGAAGTTCCATGTAGTTTCAAAGTTTCTCAAATCAATGGTCACTTCATAATACCCACCGAAGTATCCACCTACAGATGCTTTGATGACTTTTATTTTACTGTAAGCATAATCAATCGCTTGCTCTCGGTTCCATTCATGGTCACAGTCTTTACATGCGTACTCTGGGTCACCCAGGCTAAGCACGCACCCACCCAGTTTAAATTTTCCCGCTTCAGCTTCTTGATAGGCCTCATAGCTTGGCATGCCGTAGACAATACTAACTGAATTCTTCGACCCGCATTTTAGGCACTTTTTATAAGTAATGGCCACCCTCAAACCTCCTAATAACCTGGATAACGATTCCACCATTCCTCGCCCTTTTGAAAGGTGATTAGCAAATCCTCTGCTATTTTTATCAGAACTCCCTTTAATTCAATATTTTCGATCCAGGCTAAGGGAATCTTGCTTAGGCCCAAATAAGCCCCCAAGATATTTCCCGTAATGGCACCGGTACTATCACTATCTCAGGTCTGAAATAGCAAGTTGATTTATTTACAGTGCAGTCACACATCCTTGCTCCTCACTTTTACAACTCAAGCTCATCCAGTAAATCCCTTTACTTCACCAGACTAAAGCTAAGAGTTGCGCTATCCTCTCAATAAGAACAGCAATTCGTGCAGTAGTTCTAATGAAGAGGCAGCCCTTGTTATATAAATTACCAAGGGAATAAGTTCGTTTAAATCCTATTTTCTGGAGGTGAGCTCACGGTTCGCGGTACTGTTAGTAATCATCTCCTTAATCAAGCAAGTGTTACTTAAATTGTACCTATATATTATTAGAGTTGTTGTTCTAGTTCTATACTTTTCTTTTGCATAAACAATAGGATTTGAGAAATAACTGCTAGGACTGGCAATTCAATTAATGGTCCAATCACTAAAGCCAAGGCTATTAGTGGCTGATCTGGGAAAGCAGTAACCGCAATCGCTAATGCTATGGGTGAATTTCTTGCGAGAGTGGTTAAATTTAAGCTCACGGAATCTTTATAAGAGAATTTCAAGAGGCGACTTGCGAACCGTCCTACGAAAAAGTTAATCAAAAAGAAAAGTAACACCGGTATTAATAATGTATAGACAACATTCATATTTTCAAATAAATACTTGCCTTGCGAAGCAAACATGGCGGCAATCGCTAAGCTTAAAAAGGCAATCTGTCCTGTACTGAAGAAAGGAATTAATCGGTCTTCAAGAATTTCATTTTTACTTAGTTTGTTTAAAAAGAATCTGGTTGCGTTAGCGAGTAAAAATGGTAATGCTAAGACTAATAGAACGCTTTCAATCAGTACTGACATTTGGACGGTTTCCATCACGCCCGCAAATAAAAATAAATACAACGGTAAAAGAAGGACTTGTAAAATCAGATTAACTGGAAGAATTGAGGCAGACATAGGTACATTCCCTTTGGCAATGCCTGTAAAAACAAGATACCAATCAGTACACGGTGTCACCATTAACATAATAAAGCCGATCCATAACGCTGGATGATTCGATAGGAAAAGAGCGCCTAACCCCCACGCTAGAATAGGAGTCCAGATAAAATTAATAATTAGACTGGCTCCAGTGAACTTAGTGTTTAATAAGGCCTTCCTTAAATCTCTAATAGGAATTGCTAAAAATAATCCATATAACATAAGAAACAAGAAAGGAACAATAAAGTGTTCCGCATTTAACTCGATGACAGAAATTTGACCGAGTGCCAGACCGATGCTTACCGCCAATAGAATAATAAGTGTTTGTAACTTTTCTAATGTACTCAAGGTTAATAATCTCCTATCTATTACCCTAATAAAACAGCCTGATTAATAAAAAACCATCTATTTTTAGAAGTCTTTTCTACTTCTCATACTTATGCCTTTGGCAATCACCGATTGCACCACCGAAGCACATCAGCCTCCTGCCGGGTTCTTGGTTATGCATTCACATCCTGTCATTGCGCCTGTGTGTCTTTTGATATCTTCTAAAGTCGAACAACACTGTGCCTCCGCAACGTGGTAAAGAATTTCTTCCTCCGTAACGTTTGCACAATAACAAATAGGAATAGGGGAAGAATTATTTTTCTTGAACCAAATCCTGTTTTTTAATTGGCCTTGGCCAATTACTTCTCCGTTTTGTGAATAATAACCAGTCTCACATTCTGGCGTAAGACATATAAAAAACTGGTCTCCATGTAAACTTATATCTTTTTTATTTTTCACTTGATAATCGACCGTTATGTCTTTCACCCTTTTACCTATAGTTCCGCATATAGGACATGAATTAGTTGCTTTTGAATTTACGTTCAGCTCTAACAATCTTCCACCGCCCTCTGTAAGCGTTACTTATTCTTAATAGAATCAGTTCCAATTTGCCTTCTATTTAATCAAGAAAAGTGCGTCGCTCGGAAAGAACGACTAAGAAAACCTATCGTTAACGTTAGACTTGCGATCTTACTATAGCAAGCATTTGACCTTTAACACCATCAGTACACCGAGCAAAAGATACCACCAGGATGAAGAAGTTCCCATGAGTTGACCGACCAGTGAAGATACCACGCCTAAGGTGGTAAAGGTGGTAAAGGTGGTAAAGGTGACAGCTGAGCCTGCCGCAAAAGTAAGAGAAAGCCAAAAGGCTTTTCTAGGGTTATTGCCTCCGATGCCGCCAACATACCCTATGACAAGGGGAACCTGGATAAGGAGCAAGGGGTTAAGGATGTTCTATAAATGGTACTTTACTGTCAGCCTTGTTGATTTCCCTTTGGGTGGCGCAAAGATAATTTTTACCGATCGCTTCCTGTTCTAATTTACAGTCATTCTCTAGCATATAACTAACTACTTCCTTGAACTCACTTTCCCTCAACCTCGTTAATCTCTCACGATCATGCTCAGTAAGTTTTTTTGAGTATTCCTGGTATTCCTTTAACGCCTCTAGGTCCATTTTATAGGGTTGAAAATCTATGCCTGTTTGCCGTTTCAAATGTTCTAGTATATAAAAACCGCCAGCATCGATATCACCAAAATGATAAAAGCTCACTCCTGGGTTTTGTTGAAATACTTTCTTAATAAATTCACGGCGAACGTTGTTATGAAAACCGCCGAGATAGATTACGAACATGTCGCTACGATCGGTCGTATGAAAACTGGTTAAGTTCTCAATCGTTAGTACTGCCCTGCCAGTAATTTTGATCTTATCAATATCGGTTAGCATCGACGATGAAATCGCAAGGTCACTGCGAAGCTGACTTAAATCGATCGTTTGCCCAGATAGTTCGAGGCTCCCGGCTCCTTTAAAGTTGACATAGGTGGGATTCTTTACCAAGTTCAAGTTTTCCAGCAGCTGGTTCTTTTCTGGAAAATCGCCGTATTCAAAGAGCAGATTCTCAACCTTAGAACGTATCTGTTCAAACGCTTTGGAATCCTTAAAGATCCTGACAGAGAAATCCCGGACAAAGGTTTCTGAACCAATTCTTAGTAATTCATCCACTGCCCTTAAGATTTTTTCAAATTCCGTAAGATCACTAAACCACTGGATGGATTTATTCGTCAGGATCCTTTCCATTTGAGCCCTGCAAAACCGGTTTAAGATTTCGTTTCTGTCTTGATAAGATTCAAGTACTTGCCTAACGGAGTTATTGATATCCTTTTTCGGCTCGCGATTGAGATAGTTATACGCATCATCGAGACCCTCTAAATTCAAACGAACCTCGCTGCAGACCTTCGTAGAATTTGCCTTTGCAACGATTAGCTTCTTTCGGGCCAGAACCTCAATGGCCTCGTTGACGGATTGAAACAGTTTATAGTTTGCGTGATCCGTATATTGTGGAAATAAAGTCGGCAGCTTGACTGAGAATCTCTGGTTTACTTTGTTGTCTCCGATAAAACTTTTACTTCTCTCGTATTTATCCAATAGCTTATTAAGGATCGTTTTCTCATAGTGACTGATCATAGGTTGTACTCCTCAATGATACTGTTTGCCCCTTCCCGCATAGCCATTAATATAGTATCGACTTTTTCACCGATCACCTCAAGTTTAGACGGTGGCGTGGCCAGGATAATTTGGAACTTTTGGCTATTCAGAAAGTCCATCATGGAGCTGATTCTATTGTCATCCATCTTATCGAAGGCTTCATCAA
>JADQBO010000026.1 GCA_016278585.1 Desulfosporosinus sp. | reverse complement strand
CCTTCTTCAACCTTGGTTACTGCAAAGGCTTCACAGCCGACACTCTCTAAGGTAAGGGCCACTTGGACAGCACCTAAACCATAGGCATCTGCCTTTACAACTGCCATACACCTTGATTCAGGACGCAGGTGCTTAATAACTGCTTGATAATTCTTTACTAAGGCATCGAGGTCTACTTCTATCCAGGTTCCAGCCATAGCGTTATCCCCTCCGCACTCGCCGCAACTTTGTGATCAACCCTTTTATAACATCCGAATAGATAGGTTCCAAATGGTTCCAGAGGAAATAAGTAAGAGGGCGATAGACTAAATCCCATTCTCCAATAAATTCTACGTACTCTCCATTAAAGCCCTTCTTAAAACGATATAGCCCGTAAAGGGGGTTATCTTCCGTGAGATGCCCTGGAACGCCCCGGAAATCATAGAGCGTGCAATTTAACGATTTCGCCCAACGAATCATCTCCCACTGAATTAAGTAGTTAGGCATAACATTACGGTGAGAGTTAGAAGACGCTCCGTAGATATACCACGCCTTATTTCCAATAACAAATGCCAAGGTACCTGATATGATATTTCCTTCATACTCAGCAATAAATAGCTCTCCTAGGCCTGCAGGGACCAAAGAGTCATAAAGATCTTCGAAATAAGAATAAGCCCGTACTAAGAAACGATCGCGTTCTGTGGTTTCTTTAAGAACACGATAAAACTCCGGTAAGTCATCCCGAGTACCTCGCCGGATATGTACCCCTTTTTTCTTGGCTAAACGAATATTGTAGCGTGTTTTTTGTTGCATATTGCTTAGGAGCGTCTCCTCATTCGGAGAAATATCAAGACGGAAGACATACTTCGGTTGAACTCCTTCAAAACCCTTGCCGCTCTCCGCAGACTTAAATCCTCTAGAGATCAAATAATGTTCCAGTTCCTTTTCATGAGACGGCAAATCGGGGTCAACCTTTAGAAAAATTGCCCCACGTTTTTTTGCTAACGTCCGAATCTCAGTTAACACCAAATCGAACAGTTCGACATTCTTCCAGTCGACCACTGGACCACGTGACGCGTAAAAAATGGGAATCCCTACAATGGGGATCTTTCGTTCAAGAATAGAAACTGCTGCCACAATTTGATTGTTTTCTTCAATCACCAATCGCCAAGGTACCCATCCTGTCCTGCTTTTAATCTCTCCCCACTCCCAAGACTGGAGCACGTGTCCCTTAGGATCCTTAGCTAAAAAATCATTAAAGCGCGTTTGTTCGTTTTTATCGATCCACCTTGCAACATAGGCCATCGGTTCAGTCCCCTTCCTCTCACCATTCTTGCCATGGTTTTAACCCTCTAATCAGCAACTCAATATTATAAAGAAAACTTGGCTACAGGGACACTCGGCCATCCTTGGCCAGTGCTTTAAATGACTGGGGTGCCTGAATGTCAGTTTTCCGTCTTGGTACACAGGAAGAGTTCGTGCTATACCTTTAATTAAGGTTCAGCAGAACTCTCCTAAACAAACATTTCTATATGTGTGAAGTTTGAGGCGACACATATAAAATGTGCCACTCCCAAACCTCCACGTACTATATACCAATCTCAACGATCTCCAGGTTGGACTAACGTTCCAAGCCCAGGACGCAGGGTCATACGAGGATGACCCCTTTACGTAATAAAATAGCAAACTTTCGTACCCGGGGATTAGGCACCCGGCCGTGGCCAGCGGTCCCTTCTCGCCATCCTGCAAGAAGGCTAATCCGTGGGGAGACAGTGTCTTCGAGAAGGGTAATTCGTGCGAAAACAGTGTTTTCGTGGGCTACAGGGACACTCGGCCATCCTTGGCCAGCGTTTGGGGCGGGAGTGTCCTTTAGGAGCTTAACACAAGACCTCTATTTTAACGTTGCACGTATAAACTCTCGGAAAAGCGGATGTGCCCTGTTTGGACGGGATTTGAATTCGGGGTGAAATTGGGATGCTACAAACCATGGATGATCCAAGTACTCAGTAATCTCAACCAAACGACCATCCAATGATGTTCCAGAGAACCTCAACCCTGCCTTCTCTAACTCAGCGCGGAACTGGTTATTAACCTCATAACGATGACGATGCCGTTCGTAAACAACTTGGTCTTGATAGGCCTCATACGCTTTGCTACCCTCTACCAATTTGGCTGGGGAAATACCTAAACGCATGGTACCGCCCTTTTCTTCAATATCTTTTTGCTCTGGGAGGATATCGATGACGGGATATGGTGTATCTGCATCAAATTCTGTGCTATTAGCGCGTTCCATACCACAGAGGTTACGAGCAACTTCTATGATAGCTGTTTGCATGCCTAAACAAATCCCTAGGAATGGGGTTTTTTGAACTCTTGCATAACGAATTGCTTCGATTTTCCCCTCAATGCCCCGGTTTCCAAAACCTCCTGGAACAAGGATTCCATCAACACCCTCTAAGTGCTTTTCAGCAGATTCTTCCTCAATTTTCTCAGAATCTATCCAACGAACTTTTATTTTGGCCCCGTGCTCAGTCCCAGCTGACCGTAATGCTTCTGCCACACTTAGATAGGCATCTGGGAGCTCCACGTATTTGCCAACAATCGCAATCTCGATCTCCCGCGTCGGGGATTTGATTCGCTCCACCATAGCTTTCCAGTCAGTCATATCTGCTGGAGGAGCCTCCAAGCCTGCGCAACGCAGAACAATATCATCAAACCCTTCTGCTTCGAGCATTAGAGGTACTTCATAAATAGTCGACGCATCCAAACATTGGACAACGGCTTCTAGGTCCACATCACATAGTAATGCTAACTTTTCCTTCATGTCTTTGGAGAGGGCTTTCTCTGTCCGACAAACAATAATCGAGGGTTGAATTCCAATTCCCCGTAATTCTTTAACAGAATGTTGAGTCGGCTTAGTCTTTAACTCACCGGACATGGGTAAATAGGGAACTAACGTAACATGAATATAGATGACATTCTCTCGCCCAATGTCATTTTTCATCTGACGGATTGCTTCGAGAAAAGGTAGGGATTCGATATCCCCGACGGTTCCGCCAATCTCGGTGATTACGAAGTCCGGATGGCTCTCTCGCGCAACTCGGTAAACGCGTTCTTTGATTTCATTCGTAATATGAGGAATAACTTGAACAGTCCCTCCCAGATAATCCCCCTTGCGTTCCTTCCTGATGACCGACCAGTAAACCTTACCAGTTGTAACGTTGCTGTTTTTCGAAACTGGTACATCAATAAAGCGCTCATAGTGACCTAAATCAAGGTCTGTCTCCGCCCCATCATCCGTAACAAACACTTCACCGTGTTGATATGGGCTCATGGTTCCAGGGTCAATATTTATATAGGGATCAAACTTCTGTATTGCCACTTTATAACCCCTATTTTTCAAAAGACAACCTAGGGATGCGGCCGCGATTCCTTTTCCAAGGGAAGAAACAACTCCGCCCGTTACGAAAATAAACTTTGTCATGCGCTTTACCTTTCCTTTCAGACCTTTAAATCAGTAAACTGAGTGGCTCTCCCATATTTCTAGCAGTAGATTACTCTTATAGTATTAACCCCTGCAACAAAACACATAAATAAAGCTAGTCCGAGATCCGCACTAGCTTTATTTTACCAATCAAATTGACTATGTTAGTATGTGAAAATAGTTGGAGCTGACTTTCAAGCCAAGCCCACTATCCTTCTACTCTATTTTAGCTACACTTCTAAAGGATGTCAAGACAAGGGGTATCCTTTAGAAGTGTGTCATACTTTGTCCGAAACTCACTGGTTTAGAACAATTACCACTTTTCTCCGCGTCGTTCCTGATCTGTTTCATCGAATACTTCATCTGTTTCTAAAGCGTCTTCGTCTAAGGAATCGTCTTCTAACTCTTCTCGATCTGACGTTTCATCGTCAGTCGAAGAGGCTTTGTTTATTAAGTTGGCAACCGACGATAACCGTCGAGGCGTCTTCGAAGGCTCCCAAACCTTTAGCCCCCATTCGCCCCGACCAAGAAACGTAAATCTCGTGTCTAGATTAATCTGAGTAAGTGCCGCCGCAATTCGTATTGCTTCCTGAGAAATCCCCAACCGCTGAAGTACTTGTTCAATTAAATTCTGATAATGCATGGGATTACCCTGAGCTTTTAGAACCTCATAAGCTATATCTGCTTCTGTCGGCTTGTCTTTTTTACTTAAAGAGTGGGTCAAAAAACTCCACCGCCCTTCGTCGTTTTGAATATCACTATATTCGGCCCACCCCTAAATATTTCCTGCTTATCATTAATTTAAACATTAAATAAATTTCCAGCTTTTTTACATTCTTTCTGGAGCTGATACACCTAAAATACTTAATACATTTCCTACTATTTGTTTTACGGCCCGAACTAAGTTCAAACGAGCCCTGCGTAACCCCTTGTCGTCAACAAGAACTCGCTGGCTGTTATAGAACGTATGGAAGAGTCCCGCCAAGTCGAGCACATAACGAGCTAAGCGATGAGGCTCCATTAGTCGAGCAGCTACTATGATTTCGCTCGGTAAATCTGCCATCTTCTTAAGGAGCTCCCTCTCTTCCGTGCTGTCCAATCGTATTAAATCCTCTTCAAGGGGGGGGGCAAGATCACCCAGCT
>JADQBO010000266.1 GCA_016278585.1 Desulfosporosinus sp. | reverse complement strand
GGTTACATTCGGAAGTTTCCCATCCCATTTCTCGATGGCTTTAATCTGAGCTTCTATTTCTCTAAGTTTAATAAGTTCAGCGGTAACTTCTAGTTTTTGGAGGCGCAGAGATTCAGCTTCAGCTTTAGCAGACTCAATTTTTTGCTTAGCCTCAATTTCAATTCTCTGAAGATCAAGATTAGCTTTTAAAGCTTGCTGCTCAGCAACTTGTTTTTGTTCAATCGCATTGTTAAATTCTTCACTAAATTTAAATTCAGTAATGTTGATTTCATCAAGAACCATATAATAAGTGGTTAGCTTTGAAGCCAGATTCTCTTTGATTTTAGAACTTACTTCTGAACGTTTAGAGATTAGCTCTTCAGCAGTGTATTGAGCGGTTACAGCTTTGACTGCCTCACCAATGAAGGGATCTACAATTCGATCTACATAGGATAAACCTACATCTTGGTAAAGCTTATTCGCTGAACTAGGCTCAAGGTGAAAGTTAACAGCGACGGTCGTTGTGACAATTTGTAAGTCTTTAGAAGCGGCAGTTTGTTCAGATTGAGATTTTTGGACACGTACATCAATAGGGATCACTTCCTGAATGAAGGGAATTTTAAAATGTATACCTTCCGTTAAGACGAGCGGGCGTACTGCCCCTAATTGAAGAACGATACCTCTTTGACCCGCATTCACGATTACAAAGGCATTTAGTGCCAAAATTATAAGGATTAAAACCACTATGCCAAACGTAATGAAACCCTTACTGGGCTTTAAGGTAGGAACCATATTGACAACTTTTTGAGAATCCAATTCGTCTCCTCCTCTACTTTTAATTGTGAAGTAAATTACTTCAATTTTAACTATACCTTATTTAGCCTTTAAAAAGCTATAATTAAGACCCACAAATCCCAATCTAGTTAATACCTTAAACGTTAAAATATTACAATAGGTATTGAGGTAAAGCAGCATGATCGGAGCGTGAGGAATTAGTTTAGTAAATAGTTGACAATTGCAAGAGGGTGCCCCTTGGGACACCCTCAAAAATATTCTTGATTTCAAGTTTGAGAGAAGATCATTAATGAATTTTTAATCTCTGACCGATATAAATCAGGTTTGGATTTACTATCGACGGATTAGCGTGAAGTAAATGATGAACAGAGGTGTGATGATGATGAGCTATTTTCCAAAGGGTATCCCCTGATTTCACTTTATGATACATTCTATGCATGATAACACTCCCTTTTTCCTATTTGTTACATAATATGACTGGACAAAATTGGAAAGTGCACGGCAATAAATTAATATTATTAAAGTTAAGACATTAGTGAGTAAAAGATACATACATATATGATTTTAGATTGTGATCAAGTTCTTCATCAATCAGAGTTTCTGGTGCACTTGCTAAAATCGTTTTGAATTTTTTGTTTGCCCTTATTAAAATATCTTTCGAACTATTAGCTTGTAAATCAGTATAAGAATTCCAATTAGCAATCGAGGGAGTCCATCTATCTCGAAAATGCCTGCCATAATACAAGGAAGTAAAAAAACTGCTTGATTGCGTATGTACCCTATAGAGTAGATAATTAAAAAAGTCTACCCTATAGGGTATTTCAATTTATAATAGAATTAATTGATGCTCTTGGTGTATTGTCGAGAGGATACGTCGCTCGGCGCTGGGCAGAAGAAACATTTGTCCTCTGGGGAGGAAAAATGTTTCTTCGGTCCTCTAGCTTGTACTTTGAGTTGTTGTCCATGAGGAAGTATATGATTTTTACAACAACTACAGATATCAATGGGACTTAAAGAAGATGACTCCCGTTCAATACAGAAATCATCTTCTTAATGTTGCATAGACTTTTTTTAAGTTGTCCTTGACAAAGGGTACATATTAGGTGGCCTCAGTCCTTTTATTTGCTAGGCAATAGCAACTTTGAAAATCATTTTGCTAAGCTAGTTAAATATTAAAAAAGAAGAGTATTAAATAGACAGCAAATATTACTAGGGCAATACTGACAGCTGTACTAATGGACCATTGCTTAAGAGGGCCAGGATACTTAGCTTTCTCCTTTTCTAAGCGTTTTAGGGCCTTTTCACCACCAACTATATAAACTACTAGATTATTTACCCCTATTTTCATAGCCCTCAGAGGATTTTTGCTAAACCAAGTTGCAAGGTAAGGAACCTTCTCTAGGAAAACATACCCAAGTTTATTATAGGTCCATACCACCGGAACAGAAATATAAGAAATGGCAATGTTTGCTCCTCTTCTATATATCCAGTCAGTATCCAATGTAAGGGTCTCAGTTCTCTTTAGGTATTTCAGTAGCATAAAGAAGGCCAAGGCCGAGAACATCAGCAGTTGGAGCTGGCTGACAACGTGGTCAGCAGTATAGGGAAGATAATCTACTGGGTAAGGGAGCAAGCGGTACACTATCTGGGGAAATACCCCGATTAGAATACACATAAAGGAAAGGAAGCCCATAGATACCTTCATGTTTAAGGGGAGTTTCTTTTCATCCGGCCTAAGGCCTGAATCCTTGGCAAAGAAGACAAAGTAGGGGAATTTAATCCCAGCGTGTAAGAACACACCTGCTGACGCAAGGGTAAGTAACAGCCAGATGATAATCATTTGTTCTTGTCCTGCTGCCGAGGTAATCATGGATTTAGTAACAAAGCCACCAGTCAGCGGGAAACCCGAAATGGATGCAGCTCCAACGATTCCAAAAAGTAAGGTTAAGGGCATAGTTTTATATAATCCGCCCAACTTGCTTGTTTTGCTAATGCCTGTCAAATATAATACAGAACCTGCGGACATCATCAGTAGGGCCTTGTATAAAATATGGGCAAAGGCGTGAGCTGCTGCTCCGTTAATGGCCAACTCAGTACCAATTCCGATACCAACGACCATAAAGCCTACCTGGTTAATAATACTATAGGACAATACTCGTCTCATATCATTTTCCAGGATAGCAAAGACAATACCGTAAATAATCATTGTAATTCCGGCCCAGATCAATAGGTCAGTACCGGCAAAACCTCTGGCCAGAACGTAAACTGCTGTCTTGGTAGTAAAGGCGCTTAAGAATACCGTTCCTATCACAGTACTCTCGGGATAAGCATCTGTAAGCCAAGCTGAGAGGGGGAATATAGCTGCATTGACGGCAAAGCCTAGCAGGATAAACGCCGAGGCTATTCCGTTTAAGCCAATCAGGTTAAATTCCAGGGAACCAGTTTCGGCAACATGCATCAGAATACCGATCATGAGCATCAACCCACCGAAAAGGTGGACCATAATGTACCTAAAAGATGCCTTAATAGCTGCCTGGGTTTTCCTGGCGAAAACCAAACAAAATGATGCAAAGGCCATAATCTCCCAGAAGATATATAACGTTAGTAAGTCTCCGGCAAAGACTACTCCCAGGGAACTTCCGGCATACATAAAGGCGGCCGTCAGCTGTAGCTTGTCGTTTTCATGGGCTGCATATATCGCACCGGCAAAGGCCATGATTACAAAGATATAGGCAAAAACCATACTCAATTTGTCAACCCGGGCAAAGGTTAGTTGATAATCCCAAAAATTAACTATCCAGCTACTACCCTCAGGCATAATTAGCAAGTTTAAAAAGGCAAGACAGGGAAGAAGAATAATATAGGCCTGTCTGAGTCTTCCGTTAAGAAAAGGAATCAGAGCTGCCCCTGCAATAAATATAAGAGCAGGGGGCAGAAAGCTAATCATAGTAGTCCTCCCCTTTTTGCAGCCAAAGCTTACCTAGTACCTTGGCTACGGCAATTATTACGACACAAGATATAAATCCATAAACTGCGTTAAAGGCTGGGAAGGCCGCCCAACTAAAATAGGGGTGCTTCTCAATAAAAAATTCAGAAATCAAGAGTAATACTAGGCTAGCATAAAATATATAACGAACTGCTTTACTAACATTGGGTTTTTCAAAATATTCCACAATCTTATTCATTTTCGTTCCAGCTCACCCCTGTCTTTACATTTGCGGTACGGTTGGTGGGATATTATATTACTACATCACTTGAGATACTACCATTTTGGCAAGATCAAGAAGCAGCGACGGCCAGAAAAAGAAAGTCAGTGTCCCGAGGGCTGTGATGACAATGGGAACCACTAACATTAGAGGGGCTTCTTGTACACCTTGCCTTTCATCAACCGGCGGAGTTTTAAAGAACGCCGCGTATACTATGGGCAAAAAGTAAGCTGCATTTAATAGCGTACTTGTTACAAGTACCAATAAGATTGGCAGCATGTTAGCTTCAATGGTTCCCAAGATTAGGTACCATTTACTGACAAACCCCCCAAGAGGTGGTACGGCAATCATCGACAGAGCTCCAATTGAAAAGGCAGTCATGGTGAAGGGCATCCTCCTGCCTATCCCGTTTAACTGGCTGATATACTTTTTTTGTGTAGCTACAAAAATTGCACCAGCTACGAAGAAGAGTGTTATCTTACTAAAGGCATGGATCGTAATGTGAATAACACTACTGGTAATACCGCTAGGTGTTAATAAGGCTACCGCCAGAACAATATAGGAAAGCTGACTGACGGTGGAATAGGCTAACCGCAGTTTTAAATTGTCCTGTTGTAAGGCCAAGATAGA
>JADQBO010000344.1 GCA_016278585.1 Desulfosporosinus sp. | reverse complement strand
TGACCCAGGTTAATATTAAGAGAGCATTGGAAGGTGAAATATTGCCCTTTAATCTAGGTCTGTAATTCCACGATGCAAATTAATTTATTGACAATAAGGAAGCCCTTCGTCTTCCCGGCGAGCGCTTCCTTATTGTTTGTTAGTTTCGTAATGTTGATGTATCATTGTTACCATTATAGTATGTTCAGGAATGACTCTGTTTGATTGGAGAGTGGATGAGGTTTGAAATATACTGAATTTGAATTTAGCCTGAATGAGCAAGGGGTGCTTTATGCACGAGAGTGGCAGACAGAAAGTAAACCTCGGGGTGTAATTTGCCTTGTTCATGGTTTAGGAGAACACAGTGGCCGATATGCTAATGTGGCCCTAAAGTTAACCGGAGCAGGGTATAATTTATTGACCTTTGATCAACGTGGGCATGGTAAATCATTGGGCAGGCGCGGACATACCCCATCCTATGCAACGCTGATGGATGATATCGATTGTTTTATACGTGAATCCTTGAAACGCTTCCCAAACTTGCCGACCTTTCTCTATGGTCATAGCCTTGGTGGAAACCTAGTTCTTAATTATATCTTACGTCGGCAACCGAATTTTGCTGGAGTGATCGTTACTAGTCCTTGGCTTAAGTTAACGGTAGAGCTACCTGTGTTTATTAGACCGTTCCTTATCTTACTAAATAAACTTTGGCCCACTTTTTCAATTTCCAACGGACTCAGTTTAAATTCGCTTTCCCGTGATCACAACGTAGTTGATGCTTATAAGGTTGACCCCCTCGTCCATAACCGAATTTCTATTCGTCTGTTTGTCACCATGGACCAAGCTGGGCGTTGGGCGATGGAAAATGCTGCCCAGTTCAATCTACCCTTACTGCTTATGCACGGTGGAGGGGATCGCATAACATCCCCTGAAGCCACGCAACAATTTGCTAGCTCTGTTCAAAAAGACTGTACTTTGAAAATCTGGCCAGGCTTATTTCATGAGCTTCATAATGAACCTGAAAAAGAGGAAATATTAGACTACATTACTCAATGGCTAGAACCAAGGTCATAGTAAGAAGGCTATCTGAATCAAGAAATTGCTTATATTGAGGTGTTTATATGGAGGCGACCAGGCAGTTATATTGGAATATTGATGGAAAGAGCACAATGTACCTTTTTGCCATGATAGCCTTCGTAATTTTTATAGTTGGTGTCACTAAAAAGATTACAGCTTGGCAAAAGGGACGACCTATGGAATATGATAAGCTAGGTCTAAGATTTAAGATGTTTATTTTAGCCATCTTCAAACATGACAAAGGAGTTTTCAGGGGGACCTTTCGCCGATTTATGCATTTGGGTATTTTTTACGGGTTTATTATGTTAACGTTTGGAACGTTGGTCATAGCGATTCAGGATCATTTTGGAATTCCATTGTTCTATGGAATGAACTATTTAGTCCTTAGCCTTCTACTCGATTTACTTGGATTAATGGCAATGATCGGCATAGCAATGGCTGCCTATAAACGATATATTGATAAACCAGACCATGAGGATTACACCTTCGATGATGGTCTATTATTGATGCTCGTGTTTGCAATTCTATTGACCGGTTTTATTTTAGAGGGTTTAAGGATATATTCAACCAGCGACCCATGGGCATGGTGGTCACCGGTAGGGTTATTCTTCTCTTTTGTAACTCAAGAAATCATGTCTATTCAGTCAGCTGTAACCGCCCATGCCTATTTATGGTATATTCACATGCTATTATCCTTTGGGTTTATTGCCTATATCCCTTATTCAAAATTATTTCATATGGTTTCGTCTCCATTGAATATCTTCCTAAGGTCTAATTCATCCATTGGAACACTGACCCCCGTCGATTTTCCCTCTAACGATCAAAAGAGTTTAGGATCTGCTTGTTTGGAACAATTTAGCAAGAAGCAGCTTCTTGAACTAGATGCCTGTATCTCTTGTGGAAGATGTCAGAAAGGCTGCCCAGCGTATTTGAGCGGAGCTCCTTTATCACCAAGAGTCTTAATTCAAGATTTAAAAAGACATTCTATGGACAGGAGCCCTTTTTTTAGAAGAAGAAATCAGAATAAAAATCAAAGAATTATTGATAAAGTAATTTCTAGAGAAACGCTCTGGTCTTGTACCACGTGTGGACTTTGCGAGGTTAAATGTCCGATTTATATCGAGCACATAAAAAGAATCGTTGATATGAGAAGAAGTCTCGCCTCATGCCACAAGGGCTTTCCTCCAGAAGTTGAGAAGGTCTTTAATAATATCTATGAATATGGTAATCCTTGGGGTCAAAGTATAGAAAGCTCGTTTGATCACCTCGAAATGTCAAAAGTTCCTCTTCTAGGTGATAAAAAGCAGACGGATATCCTATATTGGGTCGGGTGTTTTGGCTCGTGTGAATCTCGAAATCAGAATGTAATACAGGCAATGCTTAATATCCTGAACAAAGCAGGGGTTGATTATGCTCTACTGGGGGAGGAAGAAAAATGTTGTGGAGATTCCGTGAGGCGTCTCGGCAATGAAAAGCTCTTTCAACACTTAGCTTGTCAAAATGTTGAAACGTTGAATCGCTATAAATTCAAGACAATTGTTACTCATTGTCCACACTGTTATAACACCCTAAAAAATAGCTATCCCCAGTTTGGTGGGCATTATCATGTCATGCACCATTCAGAGTATATTTTAAACCTCATAAAATCTGAGAAAATGGTACTAACGGGATCTTATAAGAGTAAAGTCACCTTTCACGATCCTTGTTATTTAGGACGATACAACGCACTTTATAATGCTCCAAGGGAGGTTTTATCCTCAATATCAGGACTAGAATTGGTTGAAATGAAGAATAATCGATCCATGGGCTTTTGTTGTGGTGCTGGTGGCGGACGAGTTTGGATTGAAGATGAGAAAAAAATTAATAGTCTGCTAGTGAAAAAGGTTATAAGAACAGAGTCTAATATTTTAGCCAGCGCCTGCTCTTTATGTTTAACAACGTTAAGTGGAGCAGTTAGTCATATGAATATAGATATAGAAGTCAGAGATATTGCAGAAATTGTCAGCGATGCATTATAAAACGACCACAAGGGCAAAGAGAGAGTTCTTACCGTTTAATTGGTAAGAACTCTCTTTAATTCTACCTTATTTAACTGCCACTAATTGTTATGACCCATTATTGACCTCGTGAATATACTGTCAATACACACTAAGAGGAATATGATTCTATCAAGTTTATGATAGGTTTCAAAATATTTGACGAAACTTGTCAGTAAATTATTACCATTATATGAAAGGAAATGTAATTATTCAAGGAGAATACTTTAATGTAAAAATACGCTCAACAACAATCACAGTTGCTTAATGGACAATAGTTATATTTAAAGCTTTGTTGAATACTTAAGTATTGGAGGGACTAATACATGTTTACTGATAAAGAAAGCTTTAAGCAAGCTTATCTTACTAAGTTGATTGAGGGGGAAGGAATTACTACAGATGAAGCAACCCCTTGGGATAAATTTGTTGCCTTGGTTATGTTGTTAAAAGAAAAAATGAGCTATTATCGGGCAACCAATAAAAATTCTATATCTCAAGGAAAGCATGTTTACTATTTTTCCATGGAATTTTTGATTGGAAGGCTCTTACACAACTATTTGGTTAATTTTAAAGTGGAGGATCTCGTTAGAGAAGGGTTGTTAGAGCTAGGGATAAATCTAGATGATCTATTGGAGCAAGAAGCAGATCCGGGCTTAGGTAATGGAGGGTTAGGCAGGCTAGCGGCGTGTTTCCTCGACTCGATGGCTTTCTTAGGAATTGATGGACATGGTAATGGAATTCGCTATAAGTATGGGTTATTTGAACAAAAGATTGTGTCCGGAAATCAAGTTGAGGTGGCAGATAACTGGCTCAAAAACGGTTACCCTTGGGAGACAAGAAAGCCGGATAAGGCGGTTATTGTAAAATTTAAAGGAACTGTGAAGACTGAGTTTAAAGAGGGGCAAGCTACGTTTCAGCATGAGAACTATGAATCAGTCTTAGCGGTACCTTATGATGTTCCAATTATGAGTTATGATAATCCAACCTATATTAATAACTTAAGGTTATGGAGCGCTGAAACAATATGCAGTGAACTTGATTTAGCCTGTTTCAATCGTGGGGAGTTTAATCAGGCCACAAGTTTTAAATCGGAAGTAGAGGCTATATCCTATATTTTATACCCAGATGATAGTAGTCGCGCAGGAAGAGAATTAAGACTTAAACAAGAATATTTTTTTGTTGCAGCTGGGTTAGGAACTATTATACGGAGTTATAAGAAAAAGAACGGTTTGAATTCCTTGCATGATTTCTCAAGGCGAATTTCAGTTCATATTAACGATACTCATCCAGTTTTATGTATCCCTGAGTTGATGCGCATATTAATGGATGAAGAAGGAATGGGATGGGATGAGGCCTGGAATATCACCGTCAATACTATGTCCTTTACTAACCATACCATTATGCCTGAAGCTATGGAAAAATGGTCTATTGAGATGTTCAAAAACCTTTTACCGAGGATCTTTATGATTATTGAGGAAATCGATCGAAGATTTAAAGAAGATTTAGCGATGCGTTTTATGGATGATGAGGAAGTGATTCGTA
>JADQBO010000464.1 GCA_016278585.1 Desulfosporosinus sp. | reverse complement strand
GAAGTTTCGATTGGAATAAATTACAAAGGCAAAGAACTGAATTGTACATACAGAGCGGACTTTGGCGCTCATCAATTGAGTTACAAGCGATTTGTAGTTTAGGGCCAAAATGTACTTATTCTGTGTTAATCTGTGTAATCTGTGGTTGGTTCCAAACGAGCTTAGTCATTCTTCTGAGAATTCGTTGGAAGAGGACCCCCCAAAGAGCTCTGTTCGAAACAATCGTCGGAGCTCTTAGGGGGGCCTCTTAATATGATGCTTTGGTGATATTAATTGAGGAATTGCTGCCCAGATGGGGGGCTTTGGTTAGTCTGATTTAAGAGAGATCCATACAAGGCGTGGTTTTGGCAATTTCTTTCCAGAGAAGATAATATCTTGGTAGCTGATGAGATAAAATATGGGTTCTCATCCTTTAAGCCAAGCATCAAACGGTAACGTTTATTGAGAATCCCATATTGCGTCTCAACTAGAAGGAGTTCAAGCACGGCAATTTCTACGTATTCTGGTGCTGCATAGTTAAGGTGGTTCCGTGCATGGTTGATTTTTTCTCTGGTTTCTTCAATTTCCGCAAGTAGGCGTTCTTCTTCGTTCAGGGGAGTTTCTTCAGGGGGGGAAAACGACAATAATAGATGTTTAATTAAAGCCTTCATATAGTCACCGCACCTCACTTACTATGCTTGACAAAGCAAAGGATGAGACCAGTTCGATCTTCACTTAGTCCGTATAATATATGTGGTTTTTAATTGGATATGACAAGAAAATCTGATAACAAACGCTTGAATTTAATGATTGGCATCTTAAGCCTTTTATACCTGGAGTTATAAAACTCACCTCAATTGGGAAAGACTAGAAATAGTCTATAATTAAGAGGTGATTTTTATTTTATTACCACACCGACGATGTCGGAAACCCTGGGCAACATTCCTCTGTGGGATGATGTGCTTGTTTCTGTGGCAAGCCAATATTTATCCTGTTTTGGGACTAGGAAACGAAACAATGAACCCTTCGATAGACACTACAAAAATCATAGTTCAACATGGAGAAACCCTTTGGCAGCTAGCCAAAAAGTATCAAACAACGGTTGATGAACTGGTCAAACTTAACCAAGTGAAAAGACCCGACCATATCAGGGTGGGACAATCCTTATGGGTTCCCAAAGGAGAAACTAAGAAAAAAACCGAAACGCTAGGGACTATGGATGTGAAGGAATATTCAAAGGAAGTCTTGACAACTTTGACACAAGATAGAGCAGCTGAGAAAGTAGCCTATACTCCATGGTGGGCAAATATGTTTCGAAGTATTCCAGCCTTTGCTACTATCTATAGACAACCTGAGCCAAACATTCAAACCTATGAAATATTCGTAAACCAAGACTTGGAGTTACCCGAAAAAGTTCAAGTGGGTTCACTTCCAGATGCAACTAAGGACTCTCGGAAACTAGAGACTCAAAAAGCTTTATCAGCGATTTCCTCTGAAAGTCAGGTTCATTCACGTGGCTTAGGCCGTTTAGTTTCTAAAGAAGAGCTTGAGCTGCTAAGCCGTGTTATCTATGGGGAAGCTCGGGGAGAGGACTTCTTGGGACAAGTTGCTGTCGGAGCGGTTGTAATTAATCGACTTAATGACTCTCGGTTTCCGAAAACTATCCGAGGTGTTATTTATGAGTCGGGGGCTTTCACAGCAGTCAATGATCGGCAGATTCATTTAGAACCTAATGATCAGGCTTATAAGGCAGCCGAAGCAGCCCTTTCCGGTTTAGATCCCACAAACGGAGCAATATTTTACTACAATCCAAGAACTGCCACAGACCGATGGATTAAAAGTCGTACCGTTATCAAACGCATCGGAAACCATACCTTTAGTATTTAACTTGAGTGTGTAATGGGGACGGTCCTTTTAACACACTGGAAAATTGCTATTGCGTCTACGTTAAGACGCTTACACCAACACTAACACCTTTAAGATAAGTTAAAGGATGAATCTTGGTTGCGTTAGGTTCAGTTTTGCTTAACTATGACGATACTAAATTATACACCGGTATAGTGAAAGCCCCACAACTGCTGAAGTTGTGGGGCTTTGATTGTACACAAATCTTGCATTTGCCTTGCACCTAGGAATGACTACAAAGTCTGATGCCTCGGAGCCTCATTCCCCTTATGTAAGGTGAAGAAAGCAACCTCGGGAGGAACATTAAGGCGTAGAGGAATCAAACTTTCTCCGATACCGGTATTGATATAGAGGGGTACTCCATTGATGACGTGGTACCCTTCGTAGAACCCTTTATCCCCGAGATAGGTATTGGTGATCAAGGGTTGGAGTCCAGGGAGGCGGATTTGACCACCATGGGTATGTCCTGTGAGTAAGAGGTCGGCTCCGTTTTTTGCAACATCGTCAAGGCAATCTGTGGAATGGGCTAAGACTAGGCGAAAGGGAGGAGCGGTTGGACCCAGTTGAGAAGAGAACACCTTTTGATAAGCCAGGTCCACTTCGTCATGAGCGGTGGCCGGATCGTCAACTCCGATGACCCAAAGATTGAGGTTCGCTAGAAAAAAGGCATCGTTAAGTAAGGGGGTCCATCCCAAGCTTTTAAATTGTTGAAGATAACGTTTAAAAAGAGTGTTGGAAAGGTGGCTGTAATCGTTATTTCCCATGACAACAAATTTTCCGTCAGGGGCTGAAAGTCCGCCTAAATAAGGATTTAGCTTATCAATATCCGTACGGGTAGAAATAAGATCTCCGGTGATCACGAGGAGGTCTGGTTTTTGAGCCATAACACTTCGGTGGATATGTTCGGGGGAGATTCGTAAAGATTCAAGATGCAAATCGCTGAGCTGACAGATTGTTTTCCCCTCTAAGGGAACTGGAAGGTTAGGGTAATATAAATCCCAGGTTTGGCATTTCAAAGTAAGGGTCTCATATTGTGCCCAGCCGACGACTCCTGCTCCAGCAAGGGGCACAGAACTAAGCAACCAATGGTTTGCTATAAAACCGCCGACTCCACGGAAAAAATTGCGGCGGGATATGGTTTTTGAAAGCGGGGGTGTCAATTTCTTGGGCATGGTATCCTCCTTTTTTGAACCCTTTCATGCGTACTATCATATCATAAACATAAAGGTACATTGAAGTAAATAAAGGAGGGAGCATAATGAGGTTCGTTGGGGATAAGCCTAATAATCCTTATGAGCCCATCGGACCGCAGGGGTTCCCTGGTCAGTTACCCACTGGTCAAGTTGGCTCGGGATACTCACCGGGTTCGATACGTAATACTCTAGGTTCGGGACTTAAATCCAGCGGCTTTTTTCAAAAGGATGGAAAAGTCCAAAATCTAAGGGGAGGCTTTATTGGAGCGAAGAAATCTCCTCCTTTAGGAGCCCAGTGGCAGGGTCCACCCCCTGTACAAGGAGGGCCTAATCAAAGTATGGGATACATTCCAGAACAAGGGTATAATCAAGGTACCGCTTATAATCAAGGTATGGCCTATAACCAAGGTATGGCTTATAACCAAGTGCAAGTTCGTCAACTTATTTTGCAACCGGCACAAGAGGGAATTAACGGTAATGGCGTGGCGTCAATTTCACCGGACAATAGTTTTCTTCTGATCGCAAATCTTCCCCCACCCCAGGCTTTTCTAGGCCATGGACAACCGGGAGTATATGCTGCTTATTTGGTGGATGACAAGGGAAAGTCTGGATTTTTAGTGGGACCGTTACGTCAAGTTGGCAATGGAGTTTATCGAGCACATTTTCAAAGCCCAGTGCCGCTTCATCATTACGATCGGGTGGTAGTTTCTGCAGAAATTCCAACCCAGTTGGGGCAGGTTCCTAATGGTCCTATAGTTTTAAAAGTTAAAGACCCGATGGGAGTCATGACCTTTTTACGCCCGATGAAGACGGCTACGACCACTGTTTGGGGCAAAATCACTGGCTTTATTAAGGGTAGGAAAAAATCACCGATAAGTCCAGATATAGCACCAAATCCTGAGGGGGCACCGATAAATCCAGAATTTATACAATCCTTGAATCAGATGGGTGTTAATCCTGAAACTTCTGCTCCTCTTGCACCTCCGCCACCACCAACGACTCCTCCCGAAGAAAGTCCTAATCAGTTTTAGCAAATTTCTCAACTTATAGAGAACTGGTTCTAGTCATAAGAAACCCATCCACTAAAACCTAATCTCCAAAAGATAGAGACTGAAACAAACCTTATTTTAGTTTGTTGCAGTCTCTATTTGTCTTAGAATTTGAGATAAACTTTAGAACTAATGCTTATGAGTTTTCTGCTTACGTCAAGTTAAACCTTGATCTATAGTAAAAAAAGAATAAATACGATCAATAAGAGTAGCACAAACGTGCTGATCGTCACGACAATACCTAGTGTTAGAGAGGTTATATTGGCTAAGAGGGGATCAGAAAGAAAAGCAATAAACATGAAAGATAAACAGGCTAAAATGCCAGCCACAGTAGGTGGGGATGATATCTGTGATATAACGCGCTTAAAGCCATAATCATAAGTCTGTGTGATTGTAGAGTCGAAGGGGGGGCTTGAACAGGGGGGAGAATGAGGGGGGCAATTCCCGGCAGAGAATGGAGAGTGTGCCAGCGGGAATGACGCAGGAAAGGTGGGATTGTTAGGTGGAAATGTGATTG
>JADQBO010000056.1 GCA_016278585.1 Desulfosporosinus sp. | reverse complement strand
AAAATGATCTCTCCTAATAATTCAGATATTCTTTTTTACAATTATAATACATCATCGAAGTTGAAAGGCTATTAACGATAGAACTTACATAGATAAATCCTTTGACCAATCAACATTAAAGGGGTATCACTAATAGGCACTCGGGTTCGTTTTGACCCGGTGCCTATTAGTGATAGTTGTTTTGTTTTTGACGATATAGTTATTTAGTATTAGCTAATCTGCGCCCAACAAATTGAGAAATTCGTTTTAGAGCTTCCTGAAGTTGCTCCATCGAATAAGCATAAGAACAGCGAATATGGCCTTCTCCAGAAGGTCCAAAGGCAGTTCCAGGAACGACGGCTACATTTTCTTCTTTTAGGAGTTCTTCCGCAAACTCTTCCGAGGACAAGTTTGTCTTCGATATATCTGGGAAAATATAAAAGGCACCTAGAGGCTCGAAACAGTCGAGGCCCATCTGCCGGAACCCGTGAACCATAAGGCGCCGTCGTCGATCATAGGCAGTGACCATATCGTTTTTAGCTTCGTTAGCAGAACGTAAGGCTTCCAAGGCAGCGAACTGACCCATGATAGGAGCACAAAGCATCGTGAATTGATGAATTTTGGTCATTCCCTGAATAAGGTCAGCATGACCGGCAGCGTAGCCAATTCTCCATCCCGTCATGGCGTAGGATTTTGAAAATCCACTCACTAAAATAGTACGGTCCTGCATGCCGGGTAAGCTTGCAAATGAGACGTGTGTTCCGTCATAGGTTAGATCAGAGTAAATATCATCGGTAAGGACGAGAAGATCGTGTTCAGCGACAAACTCGGCAATGGGTAGTAGGTCTTCGTAATTCATAATCGCCCCAGTGGGGTTATTGGGATAGGAGAGAACTAAGAGTTTGGCTTTGGGGGTATAGGCTCGAGCTAAGTCCTCGACTCGTAAACGAAAGTTTTCTTTGGCAAAGGTTGGTACATAGTTAACACTTGCACCTGCCAGTTTGGCACAAGGAGCATAGGACACATAGGAAGGATCAGGAACTAAGACAACATCTCCCGGTTCTAATACAGCCCGCATCACGAGGTCTACGGCTTCACTAGCTCCCGAGGTGACGAGAATTTCCTTATGTGGATCGTAGGAAAGATTCATAGTTTTTGACAAATGGTGCGAAAGTTCTTCGCGCAACTCAAAAAGCCCAGCGTTGCTAGTATACATTGTCTGTCCTTCTTCTAAGGAGAAAATGCCGCTTTCTCTAACCGTCCAAGGGGTAACAAAGTCGGGTTCTCCAACCCCTAATGAAATAACATCTTTCATGGTTGCGACAAGGTCAAAGAATTTACGGATCCCCGAGGGGGGAAGTGCTGACACATGAGAGGCAAGATACTTATTCATGGTGACACCACCAGACGTTGGAGCGTCTCTCCCTCTCCCATAAGCTCAATCCCGTCTTGTTTATAGCGACGAAGCACAAAGTGGGTCGCTGTACTCTGAACATGCTCAAGGGAAGCTAATTTTTCGGCTACAAAAAGGGCAACATCTTGCATGGTTTTACCTTCGATGAGCAGGGATAGGTCATATCCTCCTGACATTAGAAAAAGCGCTTTGATCTCAGGATATTTTTGTAAGCGTTTGGCAATTTTATCAAAGCCATAGCCTCGTTGTGGTAAAACTTTAACTTCAATCAGGGCGGATACTTTTTCATCACCAGTGCGATCCCAGTTGATCATTGGTTGATAGCCGACGATTACTTTTTCCTCTTCCCAATCTTTAATACGCTTAGTAATGTATTCAGGTGACAAGCCGGTTTGAACGGAGAGCTCTTCAGGTATAAGCCGACAATCTTCGGAAATGAGTTTGAGTAGTCTGCGATCCTTTTCAGTAAGCATTATAATCCACCTCTTTTACAATATAGCACTTCATATCATATCACGCTTTTTCTTCGTGTGAACACTATTATTAAGTCCAATTGTTAAATTGCTGCACTTGTAGAATTAAGAAGGCCTCCAGCAAGAAGGATTTTGGCCTGTCGTTCGGTAAGATCGTGTCTAACCAAAATAGGGTTTGGATCGTTATCTATAGTAATGGCAAAGGGCTCAGAGGCTTGAATGGCCTGATGTAGACCTGAAAGGTGCAAAATCACTCCGGCGTTTAAACGATCTAGGTCATTTTCATGGACAAAGGTAAGGGGAAGAATACCGAAATTAATTAGGTTGGCACGGTGAATGCGGGCAAAACTCTGAGCTAAAACGATACGTAATCCGAGGTACATAGGTGCTAGAGCGGCATGCTCGCGACTTGAACCTTGACCATAGTTATGGCCTGCTATAATGACACTTTGCTTTTGGGCTTTGGCCTTGGCAGCAAACTGAGCATCAATCTTGTGAAATGTAAATTCAGAAATAGCAGGAATATTAGAACGGAGAGGGAGGATTTTAGACCCTGCCGGCATGATATCATCAGTCGTAATGTTGTTACCTAGTTTTAAAATAACGGGCAAATCAAGTGTGTCGTCTAGTGCAGGGGCAAGGGGAAGAGGTTGGATATTAGGCCCACGCAGAATTGGAGTATTTGGGTCACCAGGGGGAAGAATCATGCTGTCATCAATTCGAAACCGTTCTGGAAACTCTACACTAGAGGATAGTCCTAAAGTGCGTGGATCCGTTAAGAAACCCGTCAAGGCACAGGCTGCGGCTACTTCAGGGCTTGCCAAAAACACGGAGGCATCTTGAGTACCACTTCGACCCACAAAGTTTCGGTTAAAGGTTCGGACAGAGACTCCTTTAGAGACCGGCGATTGTCCCATACCAATGCACGGACCACAAGTTGATTCAAGCAGTCGTGCCCCACTATCAAGGAGATCTGTCAAGGCACCATTACTGGAAAGCATGCTTAACACTTGACGTGATCCAGGGGAAATGACTAAGCTGACGCTGGGGTGGACTTGTTTTCCTTTCAGGATTTGCCTAACTCGCATCAGATCTTGATAGGATGAGTTAGTACAGCTTCCGATGGCGACTTGCTGAACAGGGGTTGTTGAATGATCACTTACCGGAACCACGTTATCTGGGCTATGAGGCTGGGCGACGAGTGGGACAAGTAAGGACAGATCGATTTCTAACGTTTCATCATAGGTAGCATCTTCATCAGCAAAAAGAGGAACGTAGTCTGTTGCTCTTCCTTGTGCTTCTAAAAAGCGGAGGGTTTGTTCGTCACTAGGGAAGATCGAAGATGATGCTCCTAATTCTGCACCCATGTTAGTGATGGTAGAGCGCTCCGGAACCGTAAGAGTTTTGACGCCCGGTCCGGCATACTCGATTATTTTACCGACGCCCCCTTTTACAGTGAGGATACGGAGAACTTCTAAGATGATATCCTTGGCCGAAACCCATTCTGAGAGTTGGCCTGTTAGCCAGACACGAAGGACTTTAGGGTTAGGGAGATAAAAAGCTCCTCCACCCATGGCCACTGCAACATCAAGCCCTCCAGCACCTATGGCGAGCATTCCCATTCCACCAGCGGTGGGGGTATGACTATCGGATCCCAGTAGAGTTTTGCCAGGTTTAGCGAAACGCTCCAGATGAACTTGGTGACAGATCCCATTCCCCGGACGAGAAAAATACGCACCAAAGCGTGCCGCGGTACTTTGCAGAAACGCATGATCGTCCGCATTCTCAAACCCCGTTTGAAGGGTGTTATGATCTATATAACTTACCGAGCATTCGGTTTGTACTCTAGATAGATTCATGGCTTCAAACTGCAAATAAGCCATAGTTCCTGTGGCATCTTGAGTCAGCGTTTGGTCAATTCGAAGGGCGATTTCATTTCCGTTTTCTAAGTCCCCGGAAACGATGTGTGATGCGAGTATTTTTTGAGTTATATTTTGTCCCATTGGTAATTCCTCCTTTGAAGTTGCTATTAACTTTACCAAAAACATCAAAGAACATCTAGGGTTTTCCTGTAAGTATACAAAATATCTGCTGATAGTGGATTAAGGATTGAAGGGTGCAAAGGCTTTAATATGGATGAATTAGGGTAGGCTACCAATGAACAGACTTAACACTACTTAGTAAGTCCGTTGTTCATTCATAGTTTCTAACCGTGATTTTATAGCTGAAGTGACAAGTTTCGATATATTAGGTTGGGTTTGTCAGAATTTCAGGTTATAATAGTCTGGTTAGTATTTTAACTTCGCTTTAATTCTAGGGCTGGGGGGGAATATGTTATTATGCCATTGTATGAATTTGGGTGTCCGAGCTGTGGTGTAGTGACCACAGAATTGTATAGAATGGGAGAAAATGGTGAGAGTCTTGCGTGTAGTGAGTGTGGGAACCAGGGGCTCACCAGACACATCTCGGGATTTGCAAGCCTAGGAGTACCCGGAGGAACTGGTGGCAGAAACTGTTTGCCGGGATGCAGGGGGAATTGTACAGGATGTCATTGAAAGGGGAACCATACTCTTGAACAAGCGACTAAATATTGTCTTGGTTGAGCCTGAAATCCCACCGAATACGGGAAATGTGGCTCGGTTATGTGCTGCTACCGGAGCAACCCTACACTTGGTAAAACCGTTAGGTTTTAGCATCGATGATAAACAACTTAAACGTGCCGGTTTAGACTACTGGCACCTTCTTGATATTGTTATTTATGAAAATTTCGCAGAGTTTGAGAAGAAAAA
>JADQBO010000206.1 GCA_016278585.1 Desulfosporosinus sp. | reverse complement strand
TTCTGAATTGGACCGTTTACTGGAGGAGGTTGAAAAATAATTGTCTTCTTCAGGCCGTTTAATTAAAGTCTTCACTATTGGTTTGCCCTTTAGCTTTTCTTTAGGACTGGGAATGTTCTCAAGCCCTAAAATAGCCTGGGCAGCTGGAATCACCTTAGATCTGGGATCCTCTACGGCGGAGCAAACGGGTACGTCGTTACAAATTGTAATGCTTTTGACAGTGCTTTCATTGGCACCGGCTATTCTTATGATGATGACTTCTTTTACCCGGATTATCATTGTGTTGTCTTTCGTAAGAAATGCCCTGGGAACTCAACAGCTTCCTCCGAATCAGGTGCTCGTGGGATTATCCCTTTTTCTGACGTTCTTTATCATGGCCCCAACTTGGAACCAGATCAATGCGAATGCAATTCAACCCTATATTCAGAATCAGATTACTCAGACAGAGGCCATTGACAGGGCGGAAGAACCTCTTCGAATGTTTATGTTTAGACAGACTCGGGAAAAAGACTTAGAGCTTTTCGTTGGGTTATCTAAAATGGAGAGACCTAATACCTATCGGGATGTTCCGACGTATGTCTTGATTCCAGCCTTTGTAATTAGTGAACTGAAGACGGCGTTTCAAATGGGATTTGCCATTTTTATTCCTTTCATCGTTATCGATATGATTGTGGCCAGTACCCTTATGTCGATCGGAATGATGATGCTTCCTCCAATGATGATTTCCCTGCCCTTTAAATTACTTTTATTTGTATTAGTGGATGGATGGTATTTGGTGGTTGAGTCGTTGGTAGGTAGTTTTAGGTAGAAAGGGGGCAAAATGATGACCCAAAATCAGGTGCTCTTTATGGCTAGGGAAGCGGTAGGAGCGGTGCTTCTTGTAGGAGGGCCTATTCTGGGGGTAGCTTTGTTTGTGGGACTTCTGGTTAGTATCTTTCAGTCTATGACCCAAATCCAGGAGCAGACCCTTTCCTTTATTCCCAAAGTAGTCGCGGTGGCAGTCGTTATGCTTGTGTTAGGGCCGTGGATGCTTTCTATTCTGACGGCTTACACCCACAATATGCTCACTCAGCTTACAACCTTCGGAGGTATGTGACATCGTGGTTAGTCGTTCGATATTCGTGGTTCGAACCAAAGGAAGAACATAGATTTTGAACAACGAATCTTGAACGGAAGACTTCAAACCACGGACTAAAGACTTCAAACACGAAGCATGAATATCGTACATCGATTTGGAGGGGGATAATTTGAGTCTAGCCCAGCTGCTCCAATGGAATCTCTCTTTATTTCTACTAATTCTATCCCGTTGGGCTGGAATGATCATGTTAGCTCCAGTCTTCGGTGCTAGGGGCGTTCCCGGAATGGTAAGGCTGGGTTTGGCTGCCGGGATCACGATAATTCTCTATCCCTTGATTCAGGCAACGGAGCCATCAATTCCATTTGGGTTATTGCCTTATGTAGGGTTGGTAATCAAGGAAATTTTGGTGGGACTGGTGATTGGATTCTTAATCTACTTGCTAACCGCCATTTTACAAGGAGCAGGGCAGTTGATCGATTTTCAAATGGGTTTTACGATGGGGGCTGCGATTGACCCCGTTTATGGGGTACAAAGCCCCATGATGGGTAACTTCCAGATAATTTTAGCAACGATGCTTTTGCTCTCAACTAATTCTCATCACTATTTAATTGCTGGGATGGTCAAGAGTTATGCTTTCATTCCTATTAATCCGTCTAGCTTGCCAACGAATTATCTTTTTTACGCTCAGCTCGTCTCTCAGGTGTTTGCTTTATCGATTCAATTAGCAATGCCTATCTTCGGAGCACTTCTCGTTTCAGATGTTGGCATCGGGCTATTGTCTAGGACAGTACCTCAAATGAATATTTTTGCAGTTATTTTCCCAGTTAAGATTGCGTTTGGCTTTATTATTTTGTTTCTCTCGATTCCCTTTTGGGGGGAATCCGTTGCATATATATTTAACACTAACATGTCTTGGGTTCTAGAACTTTACCAGGGGTGGAAAAAGCCATGAGCGGTGAAAAAAAGCATCCCGCCACTCCCAGGCGCAGAGAGGATGCGCGAAAAAAAGGTCAGGTTCTGAAAAGTCAAGAAGTCATTTCTGCGTTGATGCTCATAGGTTTAGTGGCTGTTCTTAAGTTCTGGATTCCAGCCATGCTTGTTCGTATCGAAAACCTTTTTCCCTACGTTCTAAGCATTTCGTCCGATTGGAATGAACGTTCGGTAGCAACCGTAATGTTCAATATTCTTTGGATGGGCATTCAAATCATGGGGCCGATTTTTGGTACAGCATTTCTAATTGCCTTAATCTCGAATTATATCCAAGTTGGAGTCCTTTTCTCGGTAGAGGCTATGAAACCTCAACTTTCGCGCATGAGTTTAATCAGTGGTGCGAAACGGATGTTTGGCATTAAAGCTTGGGTAGAGTTAGCAAAATCTATAATGAAAGTACTTTTGATTGGGTATTTTGTGTATGCGAATATTCGTGATCGTCTACATATCTATCCCGCTTTGCAGCAACTGAATGTGGGGCAAGCGGCCATTTTTTTAGGAGAGGCCTTAATGGAACTTGCTTGGAATATTTCGCTCTCTTTCTTAGGGATCGCTGCCTTTGATTATATGTATAAGAAATGGGAACATGAAAAGCAATTACGTATGTCTCATGAGGATTTAAAACAAGAATATAAACAAACTGAAGGAAACCCCGAACTTAAGAGTGAGCTTAAAAAACGACAGCGAGCTATATCCATGAGTCGGATGATGCAAGACATGAAACAGGCAGATGTTGTCGTTACTAATCCAACCCACTTCGCGGTTGCCCTTCGCTATGACCTGAAGGTACAGAATGCTCCTTTCGTAGTTGCTAAAGGGCAGGATCAAGTTGCTCTGCGCATGCGGGAGTTGGCGAAAGAATATGGCCTGGTAATCATGGAAAACAAGCCGCTGGCCCGTGCCCTCTATGCTCAGGTAGACATCGGGCAGGGGATTCCGGCGGATCTTTATAAAGCCGTTGCCGAGGTGTTGGCGTTTGTGTATCGGTTAAAGAAGAGGAAGTCTTTGAGGGCGTCAATCTAACTGAGGTGGACTACGGCAGAGGTTTAGAACGGGGAAAGGAGGATATTCATGGCTACGAATGTTAAAGATCGGATCTTAAATAATACAGATATTATAGCGGCAATGGGATTAGTTAGCATCGTGGTTATGATGGTTGTTCCGTTGCCTGCAGGACTTTTAGACATTCTTATTACTCTAAATATTTCCGCTTCAGTATTAACTCTGATGCTGGCGGTGTTTGCGAAAGACCCTTTAGAATTTTCGGCCCTACCTTCGCTTTTATTAACACTAACCTTGTTTCGCTTGTCCTTGAACATCTCTGCTACTCGTCTTATTCTTCTGGACGGACATGCTGGTGAGATTATTCAGCAATTCGGGGAATTCGTCATTCGTGGAGACGCTGTTGTCGGTTTTATTATTTTTATTATTTTAGTGTTGGTTCAGTTTATTGTAATTACTAAAGGAGCTGAGCGTGTCTCGGAAGTGGCAGCTCGCTTTACCTTAGATGCTATGCCGGGTAAGCAGATGGCTATTGATGCTGACCTTAATGCGGGGATGATTAACGAAGAACAGGCTCGCGATCGGCGCAAGGCGATTCAACAGGAAGCGGATTTTTATGGCGCAATGGATGGCTCAACGAAGTTTGTTAAAGGGGATGCCATTGCCGCCATTATTATTCTATTTATTAATATTATTGGCGGTTTTATCATTGGGGTTGTGATGCAGGATATGCCGCTGATGGAAGCCCTGCGTAAGTATACGTTGTTGACGATTGGAGATGGACTTGTCTCTCAGATTCCTGCCCTCCTGATCTCCACGGCAACAGGGCTGGTGGTTACCCGAGCTGCTTCGGAAAGTAATTTAGGTAAAGATTTGGTCAGACAGTTGTTTACAAAACCGAAGGCTTTATTCATTACTGCTGGAGTGTTGAGCATGTTAGCTCTCCTTGGTTTGCCTAAAGTACCTCTGTTTATGGTGGCTGCTGCTTTAATTGGCATGGGAATCATGCTTCAACGAAACTCGAAGGTATCCGTTGTCGAGGAGTCGGCGGCGGCTCGGGAGACGGAAATTGAAGAGAGCAAGAAACCGGAAAATGTCCTAAATCTCTTACATGTTGACAATATGGAACTGGAATTGGGTTACGCTCTGATTGCCTTAGTCGATGTCCAGCAAGGAGGGGATTTGCTGGACCGAATTGTCCTAATTCGTCGTCAAATAGCCAGTGAGCTAGGGTTTATTGTTCCAGTGATTAGGGTTCGGGACAATATGAACTTACAACCCAATCAATACGTCATAAAAATTCGAGGGGCTGAAATCGCTACCGGTGAAATTTTGGCGGATCATTACATGGCTATGAGTGGCGGGTTTGATGATGATGCGATTCCGGGTACTCCTACTAAAGAGCCTTCCTTCGGACTCGATGCCAAATGGATTAATGCTATGTATCGAGAACAAGCAGAGCTTAGCGGGTGGATGGTCGTAGATTCACCCACCGTGTTAGCAACCCATATTACAGAAGTCATTAAGACTCAAGCTTGGGAAATTCTCAATCGGCAAGATGTCAAAACCCTCGTAGATCATGCCAAGGAATTAGCCCCTGCAGTGGTGGATGAGTT
>JADQBO010000105.1 GCA_016278585.1 Desulfosporosinus sp. | reverse complement strand
ATCCTGACCAATGACGGTCTCAAGATCTTTTACAGTTGTTTCAGGATTTTTGGTTAAGGCAATGACGCGTAAAGCGGATGTCGGCAGGGGCGGAAGCTCTTGCACACGCTTTAAGACATGCTCTAATTTAACGGTCAATAAAAGCCCTCCTTAATCTTTGAAGTTGGGTAAAGGAATTTTTTCACTGCATTTTTTATGGCGACCAGGGAAAGCTAATTTAAAGAATTGCGTGAGAGCCTCGAAAGGAGTGTGTAAGAATGTCGAAGAAATTGCGATTCTTATTCATCTTTTTTCCTTTATGTCTTAGTTTAACCATAACTGGCTGTGGTCTACAAGATCTTTTAGGAAAAAATAAAAATAAAACTTCAACAAAAAAGCCTGAAAGTGAAACAATTATAGCAGTTTCTTTAAATGAGGAAGATCCCAACAAACTGCTTATTTCTAAAGGGATCGACGATCTGGCCAAGAAAGAAGATGTAAAAGTAAAGTATATGGACAGTGAATCGGAAAAAGAATCCCCCTTGAAGGATGCCAAAATTCTAATTTATCAAGGGGGAGATGTAAGTGTTTTACAGAAATCACAGTCAGAAAAAATCCCAATATTGGCCTTAACCCGTCTTCCTTCAGGCGTAAAACCCGAGGGGATAATTATCCCGGATCAGGAAAAAGCAGGAGAGCTTATGGTTCAAACTTTGTTAGGTAAAGTTGCCGAAGGTCAAATCGTTATACTCCAGGGGGACCCTAATGAAAGCGGCTCACAAAAGCTTTTAGCAGGAAATAAAGCTGTTCTAAGTAAGTATCCTAAGATAACAGTACATACTATTGCAAGCCCAGCCGGTTCTGAGTCGGTTACGAGAACAAGTCTAGTCGACTTTCTTGAAAAGAATCCTGACAAGGTTCAAGGAATTTTAGCTCATACCGAGAAATTGGCGGCCCAGGCGAGTGAAGTTTTAAAACAGACACAGTTAGAGAAAAAAATTAGTTTAGTTGGTGGACAAGCTAGTGTCTCGTCGTTAATGAGGATGTCAAACGGCTCTCAAATTGGAGATATTGATACCTCTCCTTATTTACAGGGTGCTAATGCTTTTCAATGGGCTCAAAAAATTATCAAGAAGGAGACGTTGGAAGTCAATCATTCTATCACAAGTGAGCAAGGAGAAATACCGGCTAAGTTAGTTCCGGTTAAGACAGTGACTCCAGACAATCTAGCCATTATTCAGAAGAGTTATACTACAACTATGCAGAGTGCAGAGCAAGAAAAAAAAGAAAAAGAACAAAAACAAAGAGAGAAGTCATCTGATAAGGATTCAAAAGGAAAGGATGAAGAGAAGGGAAAAGATCAAGAAGGCGGTAAGAAGGAAGAGGGACAGTCCGGAGATAAGCAAAGTGCTATTCCTCCGGGAGTAGAAAAAGTTACGGAACGAATAAAAACGGAAACAACACGAGAGTACCTTGATGCCCAAGGAAAGGTCATAGGCACTGAGAAAATGGTAAATGAACAGGTGAAAACTGTTCCTCCGGAAATGTTAAAGCAACAGACCGAACAATCAAAAGACGCACCGAAAGATCAGGGGGACCAGAAAAAAGACGAGAAGAAAGAAGAGGAGGGTAAATAAGGAGAAAGAAACAGGAATAAGGATAAAAGAAGTGGGAAATGAGGAAAAAGATAATAAGACAAAAAATAAGATTTACTAGAGCCGAAGTGTACGTTCGGCTTTTTTTTGTACTGTCAGAAAGTATAAACTTTCGTTATATACTGCAATAAGGGCTAATCCGTGCGAAGACAGTGTCTGCAATAAGGGCTAATCCGTGCGAAGACAGTGTCTTCGTGTGTGTGTGTGGCGCCAAGCCAAGTTTTCTTTATTTGCTGTGAATAATTGGAGCCATATAAATTTGTATAAGCGCTAAGGTCGATGTAAAATACAGTTATAGAGTATGGTAAAATTTTTTATCATTGAAAGGGAGAGCGGAGAATGGAATTCCGTATACATGCCCCCTACCAACCTGGCGGGGACCAACCTCAAGCCATCAAGGCACTAACTGCAGGTCTGAATGAAGGCTTAAAACACCAGACATTACTGGGGGTTACGGGATCAGGAAAGACATTTTCGATGGCTAATATTATAACCCAAGTGCAAAGACCGACCCTGATATTGGCCCATAACAAAACTCTGGCAGCCCAACTTTATAGTGAGTTTAAAGAGTATTTCCCTGAAAATGCTGTGGAATACTTTGTGAGTTACTATGATTACTACCAACCAGAGGCTTATGTGCCTTCTAGTGATACATTTATTGAAAAAGATGCATCCATTAATGATGAGATCGAGAAACTACGTCACTCAGCGACCGCTGCCCTGCTTGAGCGTCGCGATGTGATTGTCGTGGCTAGTGTATCTTGTATTTATGGTTTAGGTTCTCCGGAGGATTATCGGGATCTTGTCCTTTCGTTACGTAAGGGACAGGTTGTCGATCGTAATGAGATTTTGCGTAAGCTCATAGCGATTCAGTACGATCGAAATGACATAGCGTTTACCCGGGGAACGTTTCGAGTACGTGGGGATGTCGTCGAAATATATCCAGCTTCATCAAGTGAACAAGTAATTCGCGTGGATATGTTCGGAGATGAAATTGAGCATATTTATGAGATTAATATGCTGACCGGGGAGATCTTAGGAGAGCGGCATCACGTCTCGATTTTTCCAAATTCGCACTATGTAACGGCTCAAGAAAAGGTCATGGAGGCAGCTGGAACTATAGAACTAGAGTTGGAGGAACGTCTGAAGGTCTTGAATTCTGAAAATAAACTCCTTGAGGCACAGCGCCTTGAACAGCGAACTCGCTATGATCTGGAAATGCTTAGAGAAATGGGCTTTTGCAATGGAATAGAAAATTATTCTCGACACTTGACGTTTCGTGAGCCAGGGGAAACTCCCTATACGTTACTAGATTATTTTCCGGACGATTTCCTCCTTTTCGTGGATGAATCTCACGTATCCCTTCCTCAGGTAAGAGGGATGTATGAAGGGGACCGGTCACGTAAGACGACCCTTGTAAACTATGGATTTCGTCTACCCTCTGCTTTGGATAATCGACCACTGATGTTTTCCGAGTTTGAACAAAGGATCAAGCAAAGTGTTTATGTCAGTGCTACACCAGGACCGTATGAAGTGGCTCACTGTCCAACAGTTGTAGAGCAGATTATTCGCCCCACCGGCTTATTAGACCCGGAGGTTACTGTCCGTCCAACCAAGGGCCAGATTGATGATTTGCTAGGGGAAATGAGAGAACGGATTGGGAAAGATGAACGGGTGCTTGTTACAACCTTAACTAAAAAAATGGCGGAGGATCTGACAGATTACTTAATTAATCTGGAGATCAAAGTCAAGTATCTCCATTCAGATATTAAGACTCTTGAACGGGTGGAAATCCTCCGGGAACTTCGCTTGGGTGAGATTGACGTCGTGGTTGGAATTAACCTTTTGCGGGAAGGACTGGATTTACCGGAAGTATCCCTGGTCGCAATTCTCGATGCGGATAAAGAAGGGTTCCTCAGATCAGACCGTTCGCTTATTCAAACCATTGGTCGTGCAGCACGCCATGCTCAAGGTAAAGTTATTATGTACGGAGATAAAATTACCCGCTCGATGCAAAACGCCTTAGACGAGACCAACCGACGTCGGGCGATTCAAATGACTTGGAACGAGATAAGGGGAATTACTCCCCAAACGATTCGTAAGGCGGTTTATGCCGTACCAGAGGCAACAAAAGTGGCCGAAATGAAAAAAGCCTATGGTACAAAACTTCCTCCCGACGAACTTGCTCAACTCATTAAAACCTTAGAAACTGAAATGCGTCTGGCAGCGCGGGACATGGATTTTGAGCGGGCCGCTGAAATCAGAGATGCTATTATTGATTTAAAAGGGGAAGAAAACAAGTATAAAATGACCAGTCAACAAGGTGGGAGCAAAAGAAATACTCGGTATGACCAAAAAGCGCAGAAAAAACAGGGATCTTCCCGAAAAGGCAAGAAATGAGGCAAACCATGACCCAAGATTACCTACGCGTGCGTGGAGCACGTGCTCATAATTTAAAAAACATTGACATCGATATTCCCCGTAATAAACTAGTCGTGATCACAGGGCTGTCAGGCTCGGGAAAATCTTCCTTAGCCTTTGACACAATTTATGCAGAGGGGCAGCGGCGTTATGTTGAATCCCTCTCTGCCTATGCACGGCAGTTCTTGGGGCAGATGGACAAGCCTGATGTAGATTCCATCGAGGGGCTTTCTCCGGCCATTTCTATTGACCAAAAAACCACCAATCGCAACCCACGTTCGACGGTTGGTACGGCAACAGAGGTGTCTGATTACCTTCGTTTGCTTTACGCTAGAGTTGGTCATCCCCATTGCCCAAAGTGTGGCCGAAAAATCTCTCAACAAACCGTTCAACAAATGGTCGACCAACTAATGAGTTTCCCCGAACGGACGAGATTGCAGATCTTAGCCCCCCTTGTTAAAGGGAAAAAAGGAGAACATCAAAAGATCTTTGAAGATGCTCGTAAGGCGGGGTATGTTCGGGTTCGAGTGGACGGGGAGGCTCGGGATCTTAGTGAGGACATCGAACTGGCAAAAAACAAAAAGCATTCTATTGAAGTCGTGATCGACCGAATTTCTCTGAAACCCGAAAGCTCTGAA
>JADQBO010000325.1 GCA_016278585.1 Desulfosporosinus sp. | reverse complement strand
CGGTATGCATAGAGATAGTTTCGCTCTGTACTCCCAAAGCTCTTTTTAAACTTAGCTATACTTGGAATATTTGCCCCTACCATATCATAAAGCTCAATTCCCCTGGTTTGGGCGCGTTTTAAGTACTCCCACTGGATCAGATTATTAGGTACGAGTTTATTGTACTCTCGATCGGAAACTCCGTCTAGGTAATATCCGACATTTCGGTCCCGTGGGAAGATCGCGCCGGCAATTGTTTTCCCTTCATATTGGGCAAGTAAAACCACCAAATCTCCCCTTGAATAAAGGGTCTGCCAAAGAGTGGCGAAATATTCCTTGCTAAAGGGAGGCTCCTTTTCCTGACGCTTATAAACCCCACACGAGAGTTCATAATACGTCTCCAGCCATTCCTCAAGGGCCTGGGCTTCAACGACTTTTACCCCAGATTTCTCGGCTTTTCGTACAGCATTTCGGCAACGCACTTCGAGCCCTGACCAGAGGGACTCCACTTCCTTGGGAATCGGTAAATCTAAGGTGATGAGTTCCTCAACAGTATACCCATTTTGCTCAAGAACCTCTTTATCCACGACTTCGGGCAGACCCAGTTCCAGGTAATCTAAGTGATTTTCGGCTGCATACGTTTCAAGGGCAGGTAGAAATTCGATCAAGGGGACTGGTCCTAATGGACCGCTGTGAGGAGTTGCGGCCCCAGACAGGGGACTTCCTGCTAATTTCAGAAGGCTCATCTTCCGCTCCACTAACGGCAATAAGCCTTTTAGGACTCCTTCATCATCAAATAGCCCCAGGCGGTTAACACGTACTCCGAAACCTACTTCTAGGATATCTTGCCATTCCCAACGGTGAAAGAGAGAACCCGAAGGCATTCCCCTTTGGAAATCTTGCCAAGTTTCCCGCTCAATGGACTTTAGTTTTAAACCCATGTCTCTTTTTCACTCCCTAAAGGTGCCGAAAGCGCCTTATTTTAATTTGAGGAGGATTGCACCCGATAACAAGCGAACCATCATTCCCATACTAATCCAGATCATCGGATCTTCAAAAAAACGTGCTTCAGCTTGTGAGCTGATGAAAACTGTCGTGATCCACAAGAAATATCCTACTCCTGGAATGTACCGTTCGAGTCCATTCCGGTCTACACCAAGCTTGCGTAAAGCTCGCAGCATTCGAATCAAAGCTATCCAAACCCATGACAGGGCTGCTAGTCCTATTAAACCCAATTCCGCAGCAATTGTCAAAATGGTTGTATGGGAAAGGGTAGCCCCTTCTGCATCCGGAATCACAGTCTTAAAGCGAAGGTATTGGGTTAAAAACATCTCTTGAAATCCACCTATGCCGACCCCTATGATCGGGTGGTCTGTGAACATTGCCCAAGCCGCTTTCCAGAGGTATTGTCGCTGAGCATCCAACGCCCCAAATCCTTCGCGGAAGGTCAGGAGTCGCTGCCAGATCGTCGGCCGCATTGCTATGATAAGCACCCCGATCAACCCTAAAAGCCCAATCGGTTGGACCATTCGTTTACGAGGAAGAAGCAGGACCATTAGAACTAAGACGATGGCTAAGGTTAGAATCCCGCTGCGCGAGAGGGTAATAGCTAGGGCGCCCATGAGTCCTAAGAGTGAGCAAATATAAAGGACCCGTTTCCACCTTTCGGTATTCATATATTGCAGCACTAAATTAGCCACAATCGCTAAAATGAGGTAGCGGGCAAAAATATTCGGATCAACAAAGGTTGCATTAACTCGGGCGATCATCCCCTCGGCCAAATGCTCCTGCCAGATAAAATTCCGGGTTATTCCTTCATACAAGGCGAGGGGGACGAGGGCGACCCCAACCCAATGCACGACCTGAAAGGGCAGAAAGGTATGTCTCTTCTCCCCAAGAAGGCAAATACTAAGGTAGAGCAAAAACAGGGTCAGCAAGCGAATCATTTCAACCGTTGCTTTACCTTGGTCTGCGGAATAAAAAAGGCTGAACGCTGCGACCGCTATGTAGATCATGAGAGCATGGGTTAGAAAATGAGTTAAAAGGACTCTTAGTTCTCGACGTTTTTCAGGTACTCTCCAGAGGCACCAAAGGGCAGATCCGATGATTCCAAGGGTGACGAGACGAGCGAGACTGCCTAGCTGGGAACCGAGAAAACCCAAGGGCGGAAACCAAAGGGTTGAAATCTCTAAAGCAACCGCACCTGCCAATAAGGAGATGAGGATACTTGGTCTTTTCCAGGCCAAATAGATTACCGTCCCTAAACTGAGTAGAAAAAAAGGCCACTTTAAAAGGGTAAGATCCATGTTGTTATCCCTCCCCTTCCACGTCTAATGTAACCAATGCCTGGGCTGGAAAATCAAGATAACCGTCTCCCACCTCGTAGGGTACGGACGCCCCTCGAACCCTCTGCGGGTCAAGATGCACACGAATCCGAACGAGAGGGATCGGCTGATCCTTGGGCAAGGACGTTACGGCAATCTGCCACCGCGTCCCTTCTATAGAAAGGGTTACTTCACACTGCCGTCTTAGAGTAAACCAATGAAGAACCTCTCTTGGAATTGCAATCCAAGCTCCGTCCTCCCTTCCCTGAACGATTAGACGTTCATACACTGTTCCCCAAAAACGGGGAGCAGTAAAACTTTGATTATGCCACAATAAACTTACGGCCCCACCCAAACGTTTTGCCCAATCAAGAATGGGTTTTGCTCTTAAAAAGGCATCTTCTCGGTTCAAATCGAGATGCTCCTCTCCCAGAAGGGCACCGTCTTGAATATGAAGGGGGAGCTCCCAAAGATTTTGACAGTTGAGGGGATGATAGGGTTGCAGGGTCCCCGCTCGAAAGCCCACCACTTCATTAAATCCAAAAGTCGCATCATACTGAAACCCACCCTCTTCCAAGCTTTGAAAGGAATCCGGCGACTGAAAATAAAGCCAGTGCATACGAACCCCCATCTCATCCTGACCGGTTAGCTTGGCTACTCGGCTATATTCTTTCCGAGCTGCTCGAGCATCATGCCAAGCATCGATTCCATGAACCCCTACTTCCCATCCGCCCTCTTCCAAGCTATTAAGCAATTCCTTAGAGTTCCTGACATCATAGAATGACGCCCTGTTGGCAGGTGCGCTTTCTATATTTTTGTCCCTCTTTAGGTTGATTTGTTTTTCAGTTTCACCTTTATCTTGGCTTTTCCCTGTCCCTTGATCATTATCTTTATCGTTATCGTTGTTATGGTTAATTTTATCTTTATCTTTCCTTAAGGATTCCGGAAGAATGCCAGCTTTGTTCGGAAAAGGCATAAAGTATAGGCTCGATCGCACTCCTAATCGTTTTTCAAGCTCAAGAAGAGCAGGAAGGGCTCGTTTCCAGACATCTTGCCCTAACCCGACCTTAGCCGCCCCAGTCCTGGCTATTTCCCAAATCGATCGGTAGAATTCTGAGGTATGGACCTTTTCACACCTCCACCGTTTCCAGTTCAAGACAGAGCTACGGTAACAATACCCTAAAAACGTCCGAGCGATCGGCATTTCTTTAAGGCTTAGGATATCGATATCATGAGTTAGCGTCATAACATAGGAATACCCCCATGGGATAGGCGGGAGTTCAATATAATTTTTGACCTCACGGCGAAGCACTGTCCGGATTTCCTCGAGCATTAGATCAAGGGTCGGCTCACTAACCTGCTTTTCAGTATGCTCTCGACCGTTCATGAGCAGGCGGGTTCCTTCTTGACCCAGATTAAATGAAAACGTCTTGAGGCGGAGGCCAGGATTTTCCCCAATAACTGGTCCACAAACTAAGATTAAAGGTTTGGGCTGATTATCTCTGGGAAAAATCGAGATCAGGGAATCTAAGTGCGCAAGAGAAATCCCATCCACTAAAATAGTTTCAAAACTTGAGACTCTCTGCTGGTCTTGTTCATCAAAAGAAATCCCCAAAAGCCCAGCAATCTCCCGGTAGACTGTTTTAAGTGGTTCTGAGACATAAAACCCCACTTGCCCTAATTTTGATCCCCGGATGGTGCCGTGTGCTTCGTTCAAGAAGCTCAACCCCTTTTCTCCATTTGCGCCACAATTTCTTCACTAGCTCGTCCGTTTCCATAAAGATTTTCAAGATAAGGAGGCAGAGGTTTATTTCGATAACCCCTAACTGCCTCGACAATTGCTTCGGTTTTCGCGCCTGTCAGTGTATTCCAACCCGTATGTACGGTTTCCACCCACTCAGTTTCATCCCTCAGAGTCACACACGGAACTTTCCATAGATAGGCTTCTTTCTGTACTCCACCTGAGTCTGTGAGAATCAGTTCAGCCTCTTTCTCTAAAAGTATCATTTCCAAATAGCCAACAGGCTCAATCACTTTCACATTATTTGGAAGCTCAAAATGGTGGTCTTGAAGAAGTTTCTTCGTTCGGGGATGAAGGGGCAGTACAATCTGCCCGTCAATTTGAGCAAAGGCGTTAAGAATCCCTTCAAGTCGGCTCGGGTTATCCGTATTTTCTGCTCGGTGAACGGTGGCTAAGAGATAGGATTTCTTCGGATATCGAAGGGTTTCCATCATACTCCGTTCTTCAGCCCGCCGAGCATGATAGTAAAGGGCATCAGCCATAACATCCCCGGTTCGGACAACACCTTCAGTGAGTCCCTCTAAGCTGAGGTTTTTCACAGCCTGGTCCGTGGGACAAAACATGAGAGTTGAGACATGATCCGTCAGTACCCGGTTCACTTCTTCCGGCATCTGT
>JADQBO010000293.1 GCA_016278585.1 Desulfosporosinus sp. | reverse complement strand
ACCTGAGCATTCAAGGGGGAGAACTAAGGCCTTTGAGGGCATTTGTATTATATCCTCATAGTTAAAGATGGCAGGTCTTATAACCTCCCCCACTATAGGAAGGAGATAAGCCTGCTCCGGTAGCTCTGGATAGTCAAAGTGATTTCTTATATAGAAATGGTTTACAGGGGTTATTCTTTGACGAAGGAAATGGATAGAAGTTTCCTGATTTTCAGGTTTTAATTCTCTGGTAATTAGATGAGGTTCTATGATAGGTGTTAAGATCTCTATTTGTTTCACCCGCCTTTTTTAATACCAACTAAATTAATACTTCAATTTTATGCGACAGTGTGAAACACGAGAACAAATAGCGGCATGACCCAATGCTTTATAAATTTTATCTCTAAAAAAACGAGAGGAAGAGTTCTGCTGGCTTATACTGCCAACTGAACTCTTCCTCTCGTTTAGTGATAGAATTAGGTTGCTTAACGTCCTACAAACATTTGTACAAAGACTTTTCCATAAGTAGAGCTAGGAGCAATACCAATACCAATATAGTTAAAGTCAGGATTTAATATATTCTTACGGTGTCCCTCGGAATTCATGAAAGCATTATGAGCAGCTTCAACCGATGAGTTTCCAGCAATGTTTTCGCCAGCGGTTCGGTAAGTTATACCAAACCTCTTTAACATTTCAAAAGGAGAACCATAGGTAGGGGAAGTGTGAGAAAAATAATTGTTTTTCACCATATCATCCGCTTTAAGCTTCGCCACTTCCATTAATTTGATATCCGCTTTTAGTGGAGCTACACCAACCTTAGAGCGTTCAGCATTAATTAAATCGAGCATTTTTTGCTCCTCGACCCCAATAGCGGGTTGCTCAGGACTAGGAGCAGGGGTAGGCGTCGGAGTAGGCGTTGGAGCTGGGGCAGGCGCAGGCGCAGGCGTTGGAGGAGCAGGGGCAGGTGGATAGTAGGGTTTTGCATAATTGTTGGAAATTAATCCAATAGTATCGTTTTCTAAATGGACGACCCACCAACTACCGATTTTACCAATACAATCAACTATTTGGTTTTTGTAAAGTAACCCAACTTTCACTTTTGCTGTTGATGGCCCAGATCTAACATTTAATGCAGAAGCCGAAATTTTAACTTGGGCGGGTATATTCGCTCTACTAAAAGGAGTTTGAGCCTTTAAAGGCGAGACTAATACTGTAGTTGTTAGCAGTAAGCTTATCACAATCGAAATTAAAAACCTTAAGTACTTGTTATTCATTGTTTTCCTCCCTACATTTAAATCTCGGAACACCATTAGTGTTAATCAAAAGATGCATTTTTATGATATGAAAACGTCAAAAGCAAAAAATTCGGGTTGTATCAACCAAATAATTAAAAAGGTACCCTCTGACCATAAGCAGGATAATTAAAAGCATGTTACCTATAGGAGGAGTGAACTAAAACGTATACTATGCCGATTATATGTAGTAAAATAATAATAGTAATTCGGTGTCCCCATGGCTGCTTTCTAAAGTAGGTTAGTACAACACACTTTATCCCTGTCAGTTAGTTAAAAAAGGTTAAAGATAATTATTAGCGGGTATCTGCTAATTATTGGTGAAACCGATAGGCCTACTATATAGTGGATTAGAGGCAGGACTACGGCTCACTTTAATAAGTTAAGGAAAGGTTGATTACTTGTGATATCAAAAAAAATGCAAGAGCAGATACAAAGCAGCTCTGTTATTCGGGCTATGTTTGAGGAAGGTAAAAGACTGGCTGAACTCTATGGAGCGGAAAATGTTTTTGATTTTAGTCTGGGAAACCCAAATGTTGAACCACCTGACGAAGTAAATAAGGCAATTCTTGAGATTTTAAACGCTGATAATCTCATGAGCATCCATGGTTATATGAATAATTCAGGATATGAAGAAGTAAGAGCTGCCATTGCAAAGTCCATTAATGATAAATTCAGCACTGATTTTACACATAAGAACATTCTTATGACCGTTGGCGCAGCGGGTGGTTTGAATGTCATTTTCAAAACGTTACTTAACCCACAGGATGAGGTCATTACGTTTGCACCCTTTTTCGGAGAATATAGAAACTATGTAAAAAACCACGAGGGTGAATTGGTGATAATATCTCCAAATACGACGGATTTCCAGCCTAACCTTGAAGAATTCAAGGAGAAAATAACCTCTAAAACTAAAGCGGTTATTATTAATTCTCCCAATAATCCAACTGGTGTTATCTATTCAGAAGAAACTATAATCAAGCTGTCAAAAATACTTACAGAGAAGCAAAAAGAATTTGGAACAGATATCTATTTAGTATCCGATGAACCGTATCGAGAACTTGCCTATGATAACGCTGAAGTGCCTTATCTTTCAAAATATTATGCAAATACAATCATCGGGTACTCATTCAGCAAATCTCTTTCGTTACCCGGCGAACGAATTGGCTACTTAGTCATTTCGGATCAAGCTGCTGATTTTGAAAATATTGTCTCTGCAGCAAATATTGCAAATCGTATTTTAGGGTACGTCAATGCACCGTCCTTATTCCAGCGTGTGGTTGCTAAATGTTTAGATGTAAAAGTAGATATTGACACCTATAACAAGAACCGTGAACTTCTATATAAGGCACTCTTATCCTACGGTTACCAATGCATTAAACCCGAAGGCGCATTTTATATGTTTGTTAAAACACCCATTGAGAATGATGTAGAATTCTGTAACTTGGCCAATAAGAAAAATATACTTATTGTTCCTGGTACTGCATTTGGCTGTCCCGGTTATGTTCGAATTGCCTATTGTGTTGCTTATAAGACCATTGAAAATGCATTACCGGGCTTTAAGGCTTTGATTGAAGAGATTAAATAAGGAATCTGAGTTATTTTAATTGGAACATAATATTATTAATAAGGGTAATACTAACCTTGAGATTAAACTCAAGGAGGTTTCTTAATGATTAACAACACCGAGGGACAACAAGCTCAGCAAAGAGCTCAACAGTTTGAACAACAAGCTCAACAGGCTCAACAGGGTGAACAAAAAGCTGAAAACTTTAATGCCCAAAATTCTAGCGATCAAAGCGGTATACAACAGGGTCAATCGCAACAATTTCAAAATATGCAAAACATGAGTAGTGCACAAGCACAAAATCAAAGTATGAGTCAACAAGAGAAAAATCAGAAGCAACAAGCTTTTCAGCAAAAGCAAAATCAACAAAACGGCCAAAATCAGCAAGATCAAAGTTTTCAGTAACCTTATCAAAAAAGTCCGCATTAAGCGGACTTTTTTTTAATATTATCTAACAAAATCCGCGTAAAAACGAGTATGAATAAACCAAGTAGATATTATTTATATGGTACAATACACATAATTCATAAGTATAGCTGGGTAGCTTAAATAGTTAAGCAGCTTAATAGCTTAATTACTCAATTCTAAAAGCTAGCTTTTAACTGTCGACTGAAAAGGGGAGAACTTATAGCTGGAGGTGAAGGTCTTAAATGGACCAACTGAATATCAGTGATCAGATGATCCCGTATGAGGAACGGCGGAGCATTCGTTATCGAAGGATTACGTTGAGTATTCTAGAAGATCGCCTTCGTATTTCAGCGCCTAAGAATATATCAACTAAGCAACTGCAAAAATTATTAACCGCCAAGCAGGAGTGGATCTTAAAGCACTGGCTAGCGAATCAAGCAACGCGGGAACCCTTTGTGAGATATATAGAGGGGGCCCACTTTCTATATAGAGGAAATATTATTAAATTAGAAATCAAAAAACATTCGAGCCAAAGGATAAGAGTTTGTTTGGAGGATCAGGCACTTAAGGTTTATATACCGCTGGATTTACCGGATAAGGATTGCTCGCCAAATATCCGAGCGGCACTTATATCCTGGTATAAAGCCCAAGCGCACAAGGTGTTAAAGGACAAGCTTGACAAGCACGCGAATCGAATGCAGGTTACTTTCCAGACCGTTCGCTTAAAGGAACAGAAGACTAGGTGGGGAAGCTGTTCAAGCAAAAGAAACATAAATTTGAATTGGCGAATTATAATGGCCCCTGACGAAGCCATCGATTACGTGATTATTCATGAGCTGGCCCACTTGACACATCTCAACCATTCGGAGCAGTTCTGGCTAAGAGTTGCGGCTTTTATGCCCGAATATGCAAATTGGAAAAAATGGTTTAAGGATCATGGGCAAGAACTAAAGCTATAAGTAAAAAGAGTGTGATTAAACTAGTCAACGAAGAGCATGTAAAAACAGGATACGGCAAAGTCAGGTACATAGTGGCAAGAAGAAAGAGTTGAAATAATAATTTTGGGATAAACACTATGAATAAATTTACGATTATGTTAATATTATAATTAGAATAAATTAAAATGCCTGATAATTACAACTACTAGTAAGGAGGATTGTGTATGGCTAAGTGTGCAAAATGTGGGTTAGAAGTGGTTTCTAGAGAGGATTTGTATGAAGATCGTGGGTTACAAATATGTGAGGATTGTAAGATGAAGGGGACATCTTCTCCGTCCCAGCCTTGTGGAGTAAAATAGTTGGTTTATGAAGGTTGCCTTGATTTTAATATGAATTTATAAAGGGATAGGAAATTCATAGTAGCCTATGAAATCCTATCCCTTTATACCTCCAGTTGAAAGTTATGGAAAAGCGCTCCGTGATTTTATTGAGCACTGTTGACATCGACAAAAGGTACAGCACCACCGGTTACATTCGG
>JADQBO010000379.1 GCA_016278585.1 Desulfosporosinus sp. | reverse complement strand
ACTAGCCTTGCTAATCTCACTGGGCTGGGGGTGGAGCGAATATCGTTTGGCAGGGGAATATCGTCTTGCTGCAGAAAATAATAACCGCCGGGCATTAAACGATTTTGCAAGTCATCTGGATCAGTTGGAGAATGACATGGCTAAAGGAAATGTCGCTAGTAACCCATCGCAGAGAATCCTGTACTTAAGTCAAGTCTCAAGTAACACCGACGTAGCACTCAAGGACTTCGCACAAATCCCTGCCCAGCAAACGGGGCTTAGTTATGTTGGTCAGTTTTTAACTCAGTCCGGTGATTTTGCTCGAACCTTGGCCCAGAGGATTGCTGGTGGAGGAACCATTTCTTCTGAAGAAGAGAAAACTCTTAGAGATATGCATGAGCGTCTCATGCCAGTAAATCAAAAGGTTCAAGAATTACTCATTAGAATGGATACCGAACAGTTGGTCTGGACAGATCCAGATCCAACCTTACGACAACGGCTTGGTTTAGGCACTCAAGTGGCTGAAGCAGCCGCAGATGGGTCAGAGGCACCTTCAAAATCCGTCCGTTCTGGCTTGGATCAGTTGGATGCGAGCTTGCAAAAACTTCCGCCGTTTTCATATACTGGGGAGTACTCCACTCGAGTTGTACCTAAGCCGCTAGGTCTACCGACAGGTAATATCACACGAGACCAGTCACTAGAAAAAGCACGAGACTTTTTGAATAAAGTGGGCTATACCAATGTGACTCCAGAATTTGCAGGAGAATCCCAGGGAGCAATAGGTAGTTATATATGGAAGTTCAAAGAAACTCATTTAGAAGTTAGCCGTCAAGGCGGGGTTGTTACGCTCTACCGTGATCAACGTTCTATTGAACCTCGGACCCTAAGCTTAGAAGAAGCTAAAAATAAGGCCAAGGCCGTATTACAAACATTAGGCTGGGAACTGGTAATAACTTCAAGTGAAGATTTCGGAGCTTATGTTCAGTTTGATGCTGTAGTGGAAAAAGATGGGGTAAGGATTTACCCAGATAAAGTACGAATGATGATCGCTTTGGACAATGGTCAGCTTGTCGGATTTGACGCAGTACCCTATTACGCATTTCATCATTCACGAGCATTTCCGACGAAAATAGCAATGGATCAAGCCGTACGCAAGTTGCGTCCAAATTTCCAGGTTATGGAGAGTCGCTTAGCCGTTATTGCCAAAAGTGGAAATCAGGAGATCTATGCGTATGAGTTCCGTGGTCGATATCAAGGAGAGGAATATCTTATATATCTAAATGCAAAGACCGGTGCAGAAGAGAAGATCCAACGAATCATTAAGACCCCTCGGGGAGAATATCTGAAATAAGCGGTGCTAGCCTTATATACTCACAAATTTGGCATGGAATAAGGGGCTGTGTGAAAACTTAGTCTCCAAAATCCTAAGTGGTCACAACTATCAACAAGCGTCCTCATTTCACGATCAAAGTGGATTGAGGACGCTTGTGTTTTAATAATTTAGAGGTAAATGTGGGGATGAAGAAAATAATTAAGAGTAAAAAAGGAGTTTGATCAAGTTAACGAGAATAGGCACTTTATGTGTTATAAAATCTGTTTATCCGAAGCTAATTGCCATTAAACCTCTTTCGTTAAGGTAGGTAATGCCACCTAGGTAAAATGTTTCAGATAAGCTCTTGGATAACATCTTTCTAACATTCAGGTGGAGAAAAACCTTATCGTGTCAAGATAGTAGGAGGGAGAGGTTTGGATGAAGGTCACACCATTTACGCTAGAAAGGTTCTTTTCGCAAACTGAGTTCAATGCGCGTTATCATCTTGCCGCTAGTGCAATTATGACTTGGACTTTGCGTGAGTTTATTAATATGACCGATGATCCGGGTTTTGAGTTTAGTCTGTTTGCCACACAGCTGGGATATACTGAACCTGAGGGAATACCAGATTTGCGGCGGGAAATCTCAGGGCTATACGTGAATTCTACGGATTTAAACAATGTCTTCGTGACCATCGGCGCAATTGAGGCTAATTATCTTTTGCTGAGTACGTTACTGAAACCTGGTGATCGGTTCATCGTTCAAACTCCATTTTACCAACAACTGGCTCAGGTTGGCATCGACTTAGGGGCAACTGCCTTATTCTGGCACCATCGCAATGGTAAAGGGTTTGAACTTGAAGAGTTTAAAACTCTGTTAGAACAAAAACCTACACTTGTTATGTTGAATACTCCGCATAATCCGACAGGATTTGCATTTTCTCCCAATGAAATGAGACAGATTGCAGATCTATGTTCGGAACGAGGAATTTTGCTCATTTCCGATGAAGTCTATCGAGAACTTGGTGAGACTCTTTTACCTTCCGTTCGGGAATTCTCCTCTCAAGCAATAAGCATCGGGAGCATGTCCAAGGCCTATGGTTTAGCGGGTCTTAGAGTGGGTTGGATGGTGGGACCACCAGAAATTATTGAACGCTGTGCTGAAAAGCGCGATTACACATCCCTTTGTGCATCCGCTGTAGGCCAGCATATAGCCCTAACAGCACTTAAGCATCGCACAAAGATTTGGGAACGCAATCGACAACTGCGGCAAAGAAATATCACACTATTGGAAAACATGATTAACGATAATCCTATCCTGAGATGGCAAAAACCTGAGGCGGGGGTAGTTGCATGGATTGGCTACTCGTCCAAAATACCTTCGGAACAGGTAGGGTGGGAATTATATCGGCGGGGCGTCCTTATAGCACCGGGAATTTTCTTTGGAGAAGAAGGTCATTTCCGCTTAGGGTTCGGAGGGAATACCCGAAAACTCGAAGCTGGTTTAGCGATTCTTGCAGATTTTTTTAATGAATTATAGATACTTGAATAAACATAAATCGATCCCCAGTAGGAACAATTCATGATGGCCTCTAGGAGAGCATGAAGAGAGGAATTGCTATGCGAAAAAAAGCGACTATTCATATCGTCGGAAAGCAAAGATACCCTGAGGGGCACGAAGATCAGCAGGAAGTGATGACGGAAGGTATTTTTTATGAACGAAATGGTGCATTCTATATAGTATATAGTGAACCAGGAAATGATAGCACAGGTCATGAAACTGTGAGCACTTTCTTAAGTATTAAAGAAGGATCGGTTGCTCTAAATCGCAAAGGGGCCGTCGATCTATCCCAAGAGTTTAGAAAGGGCATACTTAACCGCAGTATTTATACTACTTGTCATGGGACAATTTGGCTGAGCGTTATGCCCCACCGAGTAGAGAGTGACTTGACAGTCCATGGGGGACGTATTAGTCTAGAATATGATCTATTTTTTGAAGATAATTTAGTGAGCTATAATGAACTGTTGCTAAACATAAAGGAGGAACTCCCCCAATGAGTCTCTACGAGAACATAAAAACAAAAATAATGGATAATCTAGTACAAGCTTCCGAAGCAGCAAAAGCGGCAGGAGAGTTAAACTTTGGAGAATTACCCCTATTTGTTTTAGAAGAACCTAGGGAAAAGCAACGCGGAGATTTGGCAACAAATCTAGCAATGGTATTGGCTAAACAAGCAAAATGTGCGCCCCGTGAGATAGCCAACACACTTATGAAACACATGGAAACCACCGGGACGTGGATAGAATCTACTGAAATTGCTGGAGCTGGCTTTATTAACTTTCGCTTAAATCCTCTATGGCTTACGGCTGTTATCGATGAAGTGTTAAAGGCCGGAGAAACCTATGGACATGTGGAGATCGGAAAGGGTCAAAAGATACAAGTTGAGTTCGTAAGCGCCAATCCCACAGGGCTTCTACATATGGGTAATGCCCGTGGTGCCGCATTGGGTGACAGTTTAGCATCATTGCTTTCAGCAGCGGGGTATGAAGTTACCCGAGAATTTTATATTAATGATGCGGGAAATCAAATACATAATTTCGGCTTGTCCCTGGAATCAAGGTATTTGCAGCAATTAGGTCAAGATGTCCCTTTTCCAGAAGGGGGATATCATGGTGAGGACTTGATCGAGACAGTTAAAGGTCTTATTACCAAGGTAGGGGATAAATATCTTTCAGTTGAACCTGGTTTAAGACGAGAGTTTCTAGTACGGTATGCCTTAGATGAAAAAATGCGTAATATCCGTGAAACCCTTGAAGATTTTGGAGTCAAATATGATGTTTGGTTTAATGAACAATCCTTGCATGATTCAGGGGCCGTTCGTTCGACTATGGAAGAACTAGAGAAAAAAGGGTATATATACGAAAAGGAAGGCGCACATTGGCTAAAGTCCTCTCAATTTGGAGATGAAAAAGATGAGGTTGTGATCAGGAGTAATGGATCCCCAACCTACTTTGCTGCGGATATTGCCTATCATCGCCATAAGTTTGATCGTGGATTTAATCGAGTTATTAATATTTGGGGAGCTGATCATCATGGGCATGTCGCTCGGATGAAAGGAGCGATGTCCGCCTTAGGATATGACTCGGAAAACCTTCAAATCATTTTAATGCAACTCGTCCGCCTTATACAAAATGGCGAAGTGGTGAAAATGTCTAAACGTTCTGGTCAGTACATTACATTACGTGAACTGATGGACGAAGTGGGAAAAGATGCGGCACGCTTCTTCTTTAACCTTAGGGATCCAGATTCTACGGTAGAGTTTGATATGGATTTGGCAAGATCACAGTCATCGGATAACCCGGTTTACTATGTTCAGTATGCATATGCCCGTTTATGCAGTATTTTAAGGCAAGCAGAGGAGCTGGGTGATCTTGCCC
>JADQBO010000460.1 GCA_016278585.1 Desulfosporosinus sp. | reverse complement strand
TCCCCAATTTTAACCAATTTATTATGCCTCATCCTAGAAACAAATAGTAAAAGTCTTTTTAAAAAGATAACAAATGTCTTAAAAGAAAGATCTTCTTGCCACAACATCGGTAGAAAATGAAAAAAGAGACTTATTTTTAGTTTTAAGTTAAAGACAATTTTCTCCAGGCCTGAAAGATTGCTTACGGCTATCATGAATTAAACCCCCTTTCATGGCAAATCAAATCAGCCCTTGCTCTTTATACCATAATACCGTTCTTCTGACCCCTTCCTCTAGACTGAAGGAGTTTCTGAAACCTAATACTTGGCTGGCCTTTTCCACAGAAAACTCAATATTATCGTAGAACATATTTACTCTTCCCCGAGTCAAGAGTGGTGGACTAGGAGAATGAAAGAGTGTAAAGAGTAGTTCCATGAGAAATGCTACGGGATAGACCAGAGCCTTAGGAAGATTTCCAGGTTTTTTCAGACCCGCTTCAGAACAAAACAACTCATAAATCTTGTCCATATTTTCCGAGCGCTGATTACCGACTAAAATACAGTGTATGCCTGTCAGTTGTTTTTTAAAGGCCAAAAAATATGCTTTTGCTAGGTCTCCAGCATAGATGACATGAAAGTTGTTCTGTTTTGTTCCTGGGACAAAGGGAATTCCTTCCTTAGCAGCCTTTAAGTATTCGTAAAACCCTGTGTTAAATTCCCTCTCTCCATAGACCCAAACAGGCTCTAAAATCGTCAAATTCAGATTATGTCTTGCTGCAAAGGCTAGGGCCTCTTTCTTAGCCAAGGCTTTGGTGTCACGATAATAGTTTAATTTGCAGGGAAATAAACCGTCTCCGAAGTATGGGTAATGAGAATTATAAGGAGATTGTTCATTCTTAATGATATCGCAGTTTTCTTCTCCATATACAGAATTGGACCCTGTCATTAGGATGTTGTTAATCCCAGCTCGAACACAGGCCCTTAAGACATTGACCGTTCCTATGACATTGGTTTGATAGAACTCTTCATAATCTCCCCAATCAGATACTTTAGCTGCATTGTGAATAACCCACTCATATCCGCTAAAAGCTTTAGTTAAATCCTCAATATTCTCAATGTCCCCGGTCTTGATCTCAACAGATAACTCCTTAAGGTTGATTTGGTTGCTGTCATTTCTGATCAAACAACCAACTCCGACCTGATTTTCACAAAACGCCCTAATAAGGTGGCTACCAATAAATCCTGTAGCTCCTGTGATCATGACCCAATTTTTATTCATTTTCTTGATACCTCTTGAAAAGAATTAAGGCATTATGCCCTCCAAATCCATAGGACGCTGATAGAGCATAGTTAATTGGGATGTTCAGGGTCTCTAAAGGGAGGTTTAAATTATCAATTGGTTCCGAGGTTAAGTTGCCATGTATTATGGATTCTTTAATAGATAGCGCCGTTACAGCCGCCTCGAGAGCTCCACTAGCCCCAATACTGTGCCCTAAGACTCCTTTAGTAGAATTAATAAACGGTTGATTGCTTTTATCTCCAAAGATTCTTTGTATCAACCTAGCCTCAATGTCGTCATTCGTTGTTGTCGCTGTTCCATGAGCATTCAGATAGTTCACATTAATTCCTTGACAAATCTTATCGTAAAGATTGGCAATATTATCCCCGCTAGGATCCATTTGGACAATGCTGTAAGCATCACTACCCGCTTCATACCTTACAATTTCCGCATAAATATCTGCCCCTCGAGCCCGAGCTCGTTCTAGCTCCTCTAAAACAAGAACACATCCTGCCCCTTCATTAAACAGAAATCCAGTTCTCCGCTGAGAGAAAGGGTGGGGCCTTCCATTCTCGGCTCTAGTAAGGGTGGAGAGCATGTCAAAGCCTCTCATTATTGCCCCATTCTTTTCCGTCAGGGCCTCGACCCCTCCTGATAGGCTTACATCACATCTGCCCTCTGAAATAGTTCTGTAAGCCTCACCAAGGGCATAACTTCCCGAGGCACAGGAAGCATTGACTGTATAACTAAACCCCTTAAGCCCAAAAAGGATGGATATCCAGGCTGCAGGGGAATTTGTCATCAGCATGGGGATAACCATTCTGTTGAACCTGGGTTGGTTCGGCTTTTCTGCATTGGCGATGTGGGCTGTGTAGGAATCGAAGGCTGTCTGAAGGCTGCTCATACCAATACCGATAATGGTACAACAGTTTTCCAAGCCCTTAACTTGCATATATTTTTCTCCACAACACATCTGAAATCCAGCATCCTCTAAGGCAAGCTTAGTACATAATACGGAGATTCTGGCGGCCTCTTCCATCATCCCTTCCACTGATTTATGGAATCCTAATTCGGTCAATGAAAACGTTGGTTTGGGGACGAAATAACGGGATTTTAACCTATAGTTTTGTTCATAATGGCTTGGGATCTCCGCTATGCAGGTTTTTAAGCCAAAAATACTTGCTGAGAAATCTTTTTTGCCAATTCCGATGGCTGTCGCTGGTCCTATCCCTGTTATAACAACTCTTCGTTTCATTTAAGGGCCTCCTATTTTCAAAACCTAAGTTTAAAGTCCACTTGGGTTCGTTAGAAAATCTACGACTTTTCGCAAATAGTCTTTAGGATCTTCATAGTCCCTAGCTTGCAAGGCATAAGTTCTTAAATCAAGCTCCCGTTCTCTTACCCAAAGAGAGTTTATGCCCTGTTCTTTTACTTCCCCAAGTTTATAAAAGGACAATTTCCGCTTGCGGGCAACGTTAGCGAACTCTGTTTCCATCTCTTTGCTTAGGGTGAAAAGCAATTCATACTCCCCACATTCTCCTAAGAAAAGCATCTCCTTAGGTAGTTTAAGAGTCTTAGCTAATAATAGACCACTTTTCACATAGGGTAGGCTGCTAATGACAAAACCGGTTCTGCTCATTTGTGAAATTTTTCCTAAAGCATTAAAGACCCCATCACTAGTATCTATACAACAATGGCTGTATTGCTTAATAACCTCGGCTTCTTTATTTCTCAATTGGAAAAAGTTTTTCCACCGACCAATTAGACCCTTAACTAATAAGTTCCGCTCATATAGTTTGAGAGCCGCTTCTACATTCCCTCTACCCATTGGACCGGTAACATAAATCCCGTCCCCAACCTTTGCCCCACTTCTTAATATGGCCTGACCCTCTAGATCCCCTATGACTGAACCAGTATATCTCCAGGTTTTTGATTGTCCAAAATCTCCACCGATAAAACTTGCCCCTACCTCCTTTAGTACCTGGGCAATTCCAAGAGAAAGTTTTTCAACATAGTCAATTGTCCAAGAATCTCGGATAACCATACTATGAGCATAAAACTTGGGTCTACCTCCTGAGGCCAGAATATCACTGATACTGCCTATTGCCATATTCCAGCCCAACCTGTAAGGGTCGTCCTCTCGTAACAAGTCTTCTTCCGAAAATTCGTCGATAGTATAGAGTAACTTTTTACCTTGAAACGCGATGATTTCAGAGTCGGACTCAAAGAGGTTATTAAGTTGGCTGGAACTCTTAGGCATATGCTTATTAATAACTTCGATCATTTCTGTTTCTCTATTCATCATCAACCTTCTTGCCTTACTTTACTTTACTTTACTTTACTTTACTTTACTTTACTTTACTGAGCTTAAGAAAGAGTTAACCTTAACTTTTTTGTGATATCTTAAATTATGAGAACAACCGCCGCGAGCTTTTGGCCCTACCTGAAACACCGCATCTTAAGTCTCTTTACTAAACGAAATGACACCTCTTCAACTGAATTTAATCTATCTTAGTTATCAAGTCTAAAGGGTCTTGGGCAGGTTCAATTAGACAGGGAAGAAACCCTCTAGGATCACCATCAAACTCTATTTCGTTATTTTTACTGCTTCCATATACTTCGAGCTGTTGAGCGTATTGTAAAGACATTGTGTTGTTATTGGTAAATTCCTGCGCACTGTATAGTTTTCTCAATACCTTAACCCAATTTTTATGCCCAACGTTTTTAATCGTAAGGATATAAAATTGAGGGTCTCTAATGGATAACTTGTTTTTAACTTTAATCCCTGAAGCTATATAAGTCGTCTTGCCCACAAAGATGTTAAATACATTTTCAAAAACCTGTTTTTTTTCGTCACAACTGACTGTGAAGTTGACAGGCCGATAGGTAAGCAGATTTTTCATCACGGCAACAAGGGTTCCTGCAAAATCTCCAATAAAATTCCTAATCCCACTGTTAGCACTCCTAGCCACTGAGGCCCCTAGTCCGATATTAGCACAGCAGGCAAAATAACTAGTTTGCACATTGTCATGAATCATATTGAGCGGAAGATCATCCAGCCTCTTATCATACACACTCGTATAATTAATTTTAGCGATAGGTATTTGAAGACTCTTACCCGCTAGGATTATATTTAAGGCCTGATTAATTTCTAGCGGTATACTATAGCTCTTGCAAAGATCAGGGCTAGTCCCCGTATGAATGACCGCTAGTTTAGAATGGGCAATCCTTTTGCCCCGAGAATCATAAAACCCATTAATCACCCTGTTTATGGTTCCGTCTCCCCCTACAGCGATGATTACATCATATCCATTTAAATTCCCCTCAACAGATAAAATATAGGCATCTTCTAGAGTGTTTGTCAGCTGGTAGTCAAACTCTAGGCTATTGTTCTTAAAAAAAGCAATAATTTCCTGAAACCTTTTCCGACTTTTCCCTCCTCCAGAGCCAGGGTTTAAGACTAAGAGATATCT
>JADQBO010000272.1 GCA_016278585.1 Desulfosporosinus sp. | reverse complement strand
TTTCTGTGCATTGCTTGCCCCCCTACTTCGTAAACATATGATTTCCGATTTTCTTAATCTGTGGTCGCGACCAAATATATTTGTTTGAAGTCTTCGCCGGATTAAAGAAAAAGACAGCTCCCCCAGAGGGGTCTGATCCATTTATAGCTTCTTGAGCGGCGCGAATTGAAGATGCCGAAGGCTGTAAATTGATTTGACCGTCATCAACACTTGAAAAAGCTCTCGGTTGATAGACAATATCTGCAATTGTTTTAGGAAATGCGGGATCCGCAATCCGATTTAGAATTACGGCTGCCACTGCTACTTGCCCAACATAGGGTTCTCCTCTTGCCTCTGCATTAACAGCACGAGCTAAAAGATTGGTGTCAGTATTTTTATAACCAACAGCCTTTCCTGTAGCATTTTTGCTCTGCCCCGTGAGAAGCTTTAATTCTTTAATTGTTTGTGTTCCAGCTAATCCATCAACTCTTAGTCCGCGTTCCTTTTGAAAACGCCGAACTGCCGCCTCGGTTTTTGATCCAAACTTCCCATCAACCGTTCCAACGACATAACCTAACTGGACCAATCGTTTCTGTAATTCAGTTACCTCAGGACCTTTGCTCCCTCTGCCTAGTAACCGATCGCCTAAGGCTGCATAGGCAAACCCAGACAGAGCTATACTGAGTATCAATCCGATGGCGACCACGATCGTCCAAGGTCTAATGTGTACTTTCATACCCTCACCTCACTTTATTTTATCGCCTTTAGTGTGGCAAAGTTTCTAAGAAATTATCCAACATTGCCCTAATTAATCCATAGTTCCGTTTCCGAAACGTCCATACTTGCTGACTAGCAAGATGATAACGGGGGTGTTGCAAAACGAACTGAAGATTCGTAGGCATCAACCCCTTTTTTATATCTGAAAGTTAAGGTAAACAGATGAGTTTTACCAAATGGAGTAGTTCTTTGGATAAAGACTTATTTAGGATCTGCTCTGGGGAGGAGCGCTTTTCTGCACACGTCTGCGAGTTCCACCGCTGACTCGCAAGACGGTTCGCGAGCATGTCCGAACCACTGGGCATTTCTGCTGAACCTGGGGCGCGCTACGAGAACGCGAACCGTCGGCGCTCACCTTAGCGCGGCTCCACCAACGCATTGGCTCAGCAGAAAAGCGCTCCTCTAGGCTAGTTTGATAGGATTGTAAGCAGTGCTTTGGGGTTCTTCCATTCGTCACAGAAATGACATAAGGGGTATAGCCAAAGTTTGGCTATACCCCTAAACAAGCACTAAAAATGCGTACACATATTAGAGATTATGCTCATTAAGTTGATTTTTTAAAAAAGGTGTAATACGTATTTAAGAAATAAATAAATTCCTAATATAGCAAAGACTATAATTGTACCAATTGCTTTTCCCATAAAAAATTTATTCATGCTACCATCTCCCTTAAAATTTGCCGCAGGTAAAAGATTTGATCATTAGCTTGTCAATCCAGACGGTATAACCCTTCTAAACCTTAATATATAAGAAGAAATGACGTGTAAAAATGTTACCATTTTACACGTCATTTGTATTACCGTTTAGAGTTATTGCACCTCAAAACGGAACTCGTTAGGGTTAGCCCCGTGGGAATTTATAAATATCATCAAAACTATTATTTTCCTTACTAACGAGGTCCACTAAACCGATGCAAGGCTCTTGGTTTTCCTAGAATTTCTGCCCAAACAACCCCTTGGACGAGTTCTCTTCTTGACACCTTAACCTCAATATCACTGACTGCCTCGGTACCTCTAGGTGTCACTTCACCGAGACTTTTCTCTGCGCCACGATATGCTTCACGTCTAAAAGACCCTTCGTAGGTACTAGTTCCTTCAATTCCTTGGGTTCCTTCAACCCCTTGGGTTCCCTCGGTTCCTTGTGTCCCTTCGGTTTGAACATAATCGTCCATAAAACCCTTTGGTTTTGCAGATTCTAAAAACTCTCTTGGGACAGTCCGTTTCTCCACTTGGCGTGAAGTTTCTTCCATGGCCATTTGTATTTGTTCTCTCCATGAAGCTTGGGGCCTTCCCTGTGTTTGTTGTTTACCCTTCTTCATAAGAGAGACTCCCAATTGATATATAACCCAAATGATAATTACAACCGTGAAGACCGACATGATCTCACCTACTTCTTCGTCGTTGTGCTATCATTACATGATTCTGTTTTACCCGTCTGGGCAATATTTTCTCTCATCTGGGTATCCGATATTATATTTTGCATGTTGTAATAATCCATAACTCCTAGTTTGCCCTCTCGCAAAGCCTGTGCCATAGCTCTAGGAACTTCAGATTCTGCTTCGACCACCTTTGCCCGCATCTCTTCAACTGACGCTCTCATTTCTTGTTCCTTAGCAACGGCCATTGCTCGTCGTTCCTCTGCCTTAGCTTGAGCAATACGCTTATCAGCTTCAGCTTGATCCATCTGAAGTTGAGCTCCAATATTTTTACCGACATCGACATCCGCCATATCAATAGATAAGATTTCAAAGGCTGTCCCTGCGTCCAACCCTTTAGCTAAGACGGTTTGTGAAATTAACTCAGGCTTTTCTAAGACTGCTTTATGGGATTCTGATGAACCAATACTGGTTACAATTCCTTCTCCTACCCGAGCAATGATCGTTTCTTCTCCAGCACCACCGACAAGTCGATCAATATTGGCTCGAACTGTTACCTTGGCTTTAACCCTAAGTTCAATCCCGTTTTGTGCCACGGCTGATACGACTGGAGTTTCAATCACTTTTGGGTTAACTGACATTTGGACAGCTTGAAGAACATCCCGACCTGCTAAATCGATAGCTGCTGCCCTTTCAAACGGAAGGGGAATGGCTGCACGTTCCGCAGCAATCAAAGCATTGACAACCCTGTCGACATTTCCACCTGCCAAGTAATGGGCTTCTAACTGGTCAGTCGAAATTGTCAAACCTGCTTTATGCCCCTTAATTAAAGGGCTTACGATTTTCACCGGTACCACTCGACGTAAGCGCATACCAATTAAGTTGAAAATTCCAACGTTAACCCCTGCGGCTAATGCCGAAATCCAGAGCCCCACTGGGATAAAGGTTAGTATCACACTTAAAAGTACAAACCCAAGGAAAAACAAAGCAAGCGTTACATATAATGGATCCATTTATTGCCCGGTTACAACCGGGCTTCACCTCCCTTATAATTTTTCTTCCCTGACAATGATTCGGGTTCCCTCAACCGCAATTATTTTAATTGGGGATCCGAGTCGGATAAACCCTCCTTCCGTCACGACATCTAATTTTACACCATCAAAATCACCTGTCCCAGCCGGGCGTAATTGGGTAAGAGATACGCCCACTTGCCCTAGATACATTTCATTTTGAGGTTTAGGACCAACATATCCTCCCTTAGATGTTTGGCTTGTGCTTAAAGAAAACCTCTTCCATAAGCGCCGCGTTCTAGGTAAACGAAAACTAAAGTAGAAAATGACGCCTAAAACAATTAGTGCTCCAGACGAGTAAATTAAACCCTCTAGTATAGTGTCAGTCACAAAAAAGATTGCAGTAATAAGAGATGCCATCCCGAGAATTCCGCTGACTCCAAAACCAGGTATAACAAACACCTCAACTGCCATCAAAGCAATCCCCGCTATAATCAACGTGAAAACAATAATACCCTCCGACATGGCTCTCTCCTCCATTCTTAAGTTAAACATAATCTCTTCTTAATATTCTTTTAGTTCATTTTCTAAACTATCTAACCACCGTTTAGCAATTTGTTTATATAAATTGGCTCTTGCCAATAAATTTAGTATGACTGGTGTTGTAGCAACCTTTCCTCGATCTTCCTCTAACATCTCCTCTTCCGCAAGGGTTTCTTCAACTTCCTTTTCTAGTCCTTGAAGGGATTCCTCCCAGTCTGTCTGGGATCCGTCGAAAATTTCACTATAATATCGATAAAGCTTGGTAGGATTAATTCGGTCATCTGACGTATCTAAAAGACTTTCATTGACATAACCTAACAAATGCGAAACCTCTTCTAATGATAGTATATCCCGCAAATCATTAATAAGTAAAACGCTGGCGACTTGTTCACGATTATATTTTTTTTTCTGCGGATTGGGCAGATACTTACGTCGAACCCAGTTCTGTACGTGAGTAGGGTTAATATCATTTTGACTAACTCGCTTAGCAACTTCAACCACCTGTGCGAGCATCATTGAATTTAATTCTAGATAAGGCAGCGCTTTCTGCTTAGGTTCTAAATCATTTAACACATTGCGAATTGCTTGTAAGTGCTTTAATGTCATAAATCATACCTACTTATATTCATTTAGCTATAGTAATATTCATTTGATCATATTATATGATCGATGTGACCGTATGTCAATATGCTGTTTCTAATTAATAGATCTTAAAAGTAGCAGGTACTCACCATATCCTTGTAGAAACAAAGATTAAAGACTAATTAGATGTTGGGAGATGTTAAAAAGATGTTTTACGAAGGGAAAATTTTCCGACCACCAAGTGAGGCCAAAAGCATCATCTTACAAATCACTGTCGGATGCCAGCATAATGCTTGTACCTTCTGCACCATGTATAAGGATAAATCCTTTCGAATTAAATCACGTGAAGAAATTAAGACTATTATTACCACTGCACACGCCCAAGATTCTGATGCTGAACGAATCTTCTTGGCAGACGGAGATGCCATCGCTGTTGACACCTCATTGTTAATTGAGATTCTTGATCAACTTTACCAAACTTTTCCTCATCTTAAACGCGTAGGCATTTATGGAGGGCCAAAGGACATTCTTGCAAAAAGTCCCCAAGAATTAGCCGATTT
>JADQBO010000168.1 GCA_016278585.1 Desulfosporosinus sp. | reverse complement strand
GGTGGGGTTACCGGTTCATTGGCCTGCTGATTGGAGATGTCGATTAATGGTGTTAGTACGTTATCTTGTACCACAGCTACTCCTCCAAGGGCGACAATGTGCAACAAATTATTAAGCTTTAGGAACTCTTTCATTTTACCAGACCATTCAGGTTGACTTAAAACGATAGGGGAACGGGTTAGGGCTGCAAGGGGAACCCCCGATAGGGCATCGACAAAGGTTTCTCCATTAGCCACATAAATTGTCTCATACTTAACGTCCGTCACAAATCCTTTTAGTACTTCAAGGTTCGTATCAAATTTAGTCACACCGAAGTAGCGATGAACCACCCCCGGAAGCGCTCCCTTGATTGCGTCTCCTACTACCGCAGTTCCTCCGATGACATAGGAATCCGTAATCCCGTTCTGGGTTCCTAAGAAATTCTTGACTGAGGGAGGCAATCCGTCTCGTGAAGTCGCTAATATTGGAATTTCCAGAGTGGCTGCAATCGAGGAAACCGACAATGCATCCACTGGAGCCATCCAGCCTGCAGCAACCACAACCTTGGTCACATTTGCTCCCAGGGCAATCATTTGCTCGGCGATGTTTACGGAGGTTTCATATTGATCGAATCCCCCGAGTGAAACCGGGGTAATTCCCAGAGCTTTAATCTCCTCAATAGCCGAGGGTTTGATGACTGCGGTACCACTGGTTATGTATATTTTTTTGGGCTTAAGACGCTGTAACTCGGTTTTAGTAAACGAGTTCAGACTTGGCCCTCCATCTGTCAAAAGAATTGGCGCCTTTAGTTTGGCCGCTAACGGACCTGCTGCGAGGGCATCTACCAGGGTGTTACTCATTCCGGAGGAGAGAACGACATTGTCCGTTACTTCCGACCAACCTTTTTGAGCCATTTTGGCGGCTGTCTCGTACTGGTCAATTCCACCGATCCTAGTAGAAGTACTTGTAATGCTAGTGGTGTCAGCCTTCGCTACGATAGGAGTTAGAGTTAGAGAGAGTGTAATAGCAACCACCATGCAACTATTTAGTAGCTTTTGTCTTATTAATTTATTCATTTTCTAGCCTCCTCTTTAACTTCTATCTTAAGTCTAGATTCTAAACTTGAGAAAGAGTATCGTTTATATCGTTTAGAATAATTCGCGATTCCGACTGAATATTCCTGCAGGAATATCATAATATGATGATTTGCCAATTTATTAGTCATAATTCTTAGTTTTAGGCAACTCTTATTACACTGCTAATAGAAAATTACAATAAGAACGATCTCTTTGTGAGAAATTTGGAAGGACCCGCTATTCATCCTAGCAGGTCCTTCCAAGCAATGAATTCATTCCTAGCCTTTATTATAAGGCTTGAGTAATCGAGTATGTTGTTTTCGTTCCATTCGTATTCGTTAAGGACAGGGTTACTGTATTTGGACTTACTATGACCAACTGTAATAACGCACCATAATTAATGGCATTACCAGTATCTACTGTTAAGGCTGCTTGGTAAATGATAGCAGCATTGAAATAGACATTCAGTTTATTAGTATCTGGTAAGGTTTCAATGGCATTGTACATCGCCGTAAAGTTAATGGCTGTGAATATTGCCTCTTTGTTTGGCGAAGCAGCTAATACATCAAAGAGCGTCTGGAAGTTAATACCACTAAAGAATGCAGCCATATTCCCATCTTGGGTAAGTTTCGCGATCGCCGCGGCTGACGATGTGTCCCCTAACAATTGGCCCGCAGTAACCCCAGCACCACTAGGGATTGCTGCCGTAACAATATCTGAAATGAGGGTTTTTCTGGTTGAATCAACCGCAGCGTAAACACCCGGTAAATTCAAGGCCTGGTAAAAGGAATTTGTAGCACTTGTACTACTTGCTTGGCTGAATATATTGGCTATGCTGCTATAAACTTTGTCCTTATTTGTTGTATCCATGCTTTGTGAAGCTGTAAGTATAGCATGGAAGTCTATAGCACTGAAAATGGCCGAACTCTGAACTCCAGTAGCCTTAAGAGCAGCAAGAATATCTAAAATGTTCATGTTAGGAGCGTTACTAATTGAAAAGATGTCATTGCCTGACGCAGCATTTGTGAGATTCCAAGAACCCAGATTATACTCTGTCCCTGAGCGGTTTACCATTAAGGTCATAGTAGAGTTTTGGTTAACCTTAATGTTGGGTTGTTTAAAGTTAGCGGCACTTGCGATAATTCGAATCTGATTGTCACTGATATTAGCAAGAGTTGTTCCTGTAGTTGCACTTATAATCGAAGTCACTTTAGGAGTGACAATAACAGTTTCACCGGCCGGTATGGTACTCCCACCCACACTAGCACCCCCTGTGACGCCTGAGCCTACTGTCGTTGAGTTAGGAGTTTGTTGAATGGTCGTCCCACTTGCGTTAATCACTGCAGTACCTATAGAACCAGTACCAGTAACAGAGGTTCCGGCGTTCAGGGTAACCGCTGTTATAGTTGCACCCGCAGCCAAGTTCACTGTGGTGTTGGCTGCATTACTCCCAACCGTAACCGAGCTAACTGTACCACCTTGTACGCTCACTTGCACTCTCGACTGAATGTTAAGTTGCCCGATATTACCTGAACTCGTGACGGTACTTCCTACTGCGCCTTGACCCAGTGTCAAGTTGCCGATCTGACCACTCGGAACCGAGATAGTCACTCCAGGGACTTCTATAGACACATCTGTAAAATCCCCTTCAAGGTCAATACTTTCCGCGCCTGTATAGGTGTTCACTGTAACTTGACCGAAACCTGAGCTTGACCCCGTAAGACCCTCCTCTTTTAAAATAACTCCCGATTGCAACTGGACGTTCGGAATACTGGTACTTCCCTTGGCCACAATTCGGACTTTACTCCCTTGCTTAATAACCACAAAAGCACCGGTCAAGTTGGAATTGTTAATGTGAATACTACTTGAACCTCCGCCTTTAACCGTTGTCTGACCCGTGACAGTGACGTTATTCAAGTACACATTTCCGTTGTCTCCAACGGATTCAGAAATTTCTAAATCCCCATCAATGGTTAGATTCTGCAACGTAACACCGGATGCAGTGATTTGAACATTTTTCTGTAGCGTATCTTTTCCGGAAGCTGGACCGTAAGTACCTGCTGTACTATAGATTTCGGTTGAACTAGGTGGCACGTAGCCACCACCGCCGCCACCACCGTTATAAGGGGGAGCGGTATAAACTATACCGGTACGAACAACGTCCGGTACGACTGCTGTACCACCCAAAGCGGTAACAACACTGTTAACGGAAAGTTTGCTGCTGACATAGGCTGTGCCCTCATTTGCATTTCCGTTCGTCAGAACTATACCGGCATTATATTTTGCAGCAAGAGGTGCGCCGGCTAAAGCGTCGATGGCTGTTTCACCGTTTGCGATAAAGACACGATCATACTTTAATACGCTATCAAATGCTTTAAGTACGGCAAGGTTTGTGTCGTAGGCCGTTTTTCCGTAATAACGAGTAGCATTTGGAAGCTGGGTTTTAACCGAATCACTGATGACGCCTGTTCCACCGATCACGTTCGTGGTTTTCACACTTGTATTCGCAGCTAGGAATACCTCTACACTGGCTGGAATTGAGTCTTTTTCAGTTAAGAGGGTTGGCTCAGTTTGAGCAGAAGCGATGGACGCGATGGAGAGCGCATCTTGGTTCAGCCATCCATAGGCCACAGACGCTTTACTTATTTTAGCCCCTAGGGTTACCATTTTATTGGCGATATTTACAGATGTCTCGAACCGATCGACTCCACCAAGAGGCACAACCGTAATATCCATGTCTCTTAACTGATCAAGTACGGGTTGGCTGATAACACCTGTTCCGCTAGTCACATAAACGGTTTTAACCTTAAGTTTAACTAGCTCAGCTTTGGTATCAGCATTCAGTTTATCCCCTGCCTCTGTCAGAAGGATAGGCGCTTTAAGGAATGTAGCGAGTGGGCCAGCGGTTAGTGCATCAACCATACCATAAGAAGTCGATGATGAAAGTATTGCTGTACCCGTCCATCCTGTTTGCTCAGCAATTTGTACCGCAGTTTGCGCGGCCGTATAGCCAGCAATCCGAGTTGAGACTTCACCCTCTGCCAGGGTATTCAATGGAACCATAGCCAATGCCATAGCAGCAATAGCTAATGAAGCAACGGCTTTTTTAGCTCTTTTCATTTAGTTATTTTCTCCTCTCAACTATGTAGTTCTCTGTTTCTTTTAAAATGGTTTGTTTTTCAAAACCAAGGACGTCACAAAGTCGTCCCTCACCCCCTTAAAAAATCACAAACATTTTTAGAGCCAATCATACCCCACTTAGACTCTATTTAGAAACATGCTAATAACTCTAAGAACAACTGAACCACGAACATACATCAATGCCAATAAATTCAAAGACAATATAACCCTATTCATATTATTCTTTATAAAACCCTATATTCCTTCTTGTTAGATAACTTTTTCAAGAGGATTCCTCATAAATCATGACAGGGTTATGAAGATTAAGATACTTCTTTGTTGCCCTAGCTCATATTTATCAAAAAAACAACTGCCATAGTAATTCCTGCTAAAGCAGTTGTTGCAAAAATAATATAATAGTTCTGCCTCTTACGATTAAGCTTATGCCAAGGTAAGGCCATCTTTATTTGCCCCTTTCTATAAAACGGCTTATGAACGTTACTTTATTACAGAATACGACAACTGGCAATACTCGTATCAGTTAATACGGTACGATAAAAATTCAGATTTAGAACTTTACAAATTTTAATAAGAGCTTTTGGAACAAATATTTTTATACCCTTCCACTTCCTTCACATGTTGGACAAGCCGAAGTATAACGAACCGCCA
>JADQBO010000508.1 GCA_016278585.1 Desulfosporosinus sp. | reverse complement strand
ACGGGGACGGTCCTTTTAACACACTTTAAAGTGTGTTAAAAGGACCGTCCCCGTTACACATTTTCACCGGCCCGATTCGAAAAGATATTCCTCGTTTGCCCTCAGAAATTTAAATTGTAATAAGGTCTATCAAAAGAAGGGAATAGCTATAGAAGTGGAGAAGGATAATAAAATTGGACTAGTCAACCAGGCCAAAAAAGATTAAACCAAACATAGAATAGATTGAAGCTCGTTGAATGTGGGATTTTAGAAAGGTGATTTTAATGGATCTAGATCGGAAAAGTGGTGTGCCTTATTATATTCAGCTAAAGGAGCAGATACGACGGCGAATTACCCAGGGGATTTGGCCGGCAGGGACAAAGCTTCCGCCCGAACGGGAGCTAGCTGTCAGCCTAGCCGTCAGCCGAAATACCGTAAGCCAAGCTTATAAGGAACTGGAAAGCGAGGGGATCTTGATTTCAGCTCGGGGGAAAGGAACCTTTGTTGAGGATACTTCACTTATTATGCAGCAGGAAAATCGTAAAGAGAAAGTCTTGCGCATTGTTGATTTGGCTATGGAAGAGGCCGTTGGTCTTGGGTTCTCGATCGATGACTTTGTATCCTTTGTGCATGTGCGTGGGATGGAGAAAAAATACTTACTTTCGCGGATGAAGGTTGCCTTTATAGTAGGTAACCCTGAGCAATTGGCAGATGTCAACTGGAATCTCGGACCAGGTGTCAGCCTCCTGCCTTTACTACTCTCTGAACTTCAAGAATCCCCCCGGGCCCAAGAACGTCTGAGTGGAATGGATATGGCAATTACAGGAGTAGCCCATCTTGCCGAAGTGAAGATTCTGTTAGGTAAACTTCGCATTCCGATTCTTGGAATCTCCCTTCAACCAAAACTTGATACCATTGTGCGTATTGCGAAATTAACCATGGGCCGTGATTTAGCTCTGGTTTGTGAAAGTAACCAGTTTGCAGAGAAAATAAAAATCGCCCTTAGGCAAGCGGGATTGTACCCGGTCTTTAAAACCTTAATTCAACCGAACGAGGCAAGTTTACGGGAAGTTTTGCCGGAATGCGGAGCCGTAATCTTAGCGCCCAGACTTCGATTCCGAGTTGAAAAAGTGCTCCCAGAAAATATGGAGTGTATCGAGTTCCGGTTTGAACCAGATGCTGGCAGCCTTAATTTAATTAGAGGGGCTTTGTTGGACCTAAAGGGGGAGAAATTGTGAAGAAACCACGCGTCATCGGTATCTTTGACTCTGGAGTAGGCGGACTCACCGTAATGAAAGAGATATTGGAACAACTCCTCGATGTTCGAATCGTATATTTTGGAGATACGGCGCGGGTTCCCTATGGAAACCGTTCTCGTGAGGAACTGATCCGTTTCGGGGAAGAAATTGTGACGTTTTTGATTGGGCAAGGGGCTGAGGTGATTGTTGTAGCCTGTAATAGCAGTTCGGCCACCGCCCTTCCAATTTTAAGGGAGCGGTTTGATGTCCCGATGATTGGGATGGTTGAGCCAGGGGCCCGTTTGGCTGTTGAAAAAACCATTGCGGGAAGGATTGGCTTAATTGCTACGGAAACGACTGTGCGCAGTAAGGCGTATTCATCTGCGGTAAGCCGAGCGTTAGCTAAAGGGAGTTTGCCTGAAGACTTAGTACTGCGCGAAGCCTGGCAGCAAGGAGAACAGCCGATCAGCTTAATTAAAGCCCAGGGTTGTCCACTCTTTGTACCCTTGATTGAGGCCGGTTTAGCCAATTCAGTCGAAGCAAGAGGGATTGCCCAAACCTATCTTGCCCCACTCCATGCGGAAGGGGTGGACACCCTTATATTGGGGTGTACCCATTACCCATTTCTAGAACCCGTCCTTCGGGAGATTTTAGGAGAGGATGTGTTAATCGTAGACCCGGCTTTGGCGGTTGTAAAAGAACTTGAGATATTACTACAGCATCTTGATGAGTGGGAGCAATCGGGATTGATTGGATCACCGTCTCCTTCGGTGCGGGGGAAAAAACAATGGCGAGCGCGTTATTATGTCAGTGGAGATCCGGAGCTGTTTAGACAAGTCGGAAATACTCTCCTCCAAGAACCAATCGACCATGTCGAGCAAGTAATACTAGGGGAATAATCCTTTTTTGGGAGGAATAATCGTGGAACAAAAAACCTTGGTTTTAGGGGTTATCGGAGCAGATGTCCATGCTGTGGGAAATCGGATTTTAGATTTTGCCTTTACCGAAGCCGGTTATAAAGTGATCAATATAGGAGTACTCGCTACTCAGGAAGAGTTTATCCATGCAGCCATCGAAACGAATGCCGATGTGATCTTAGTTTCATCCTTGTATGGCCATGGAGAGATGGATTGTCGAGGTTTACGGGAGAAGTGCCAGGAAACTGGAATTGGTAATATCCTGATGTATGTCGGAGGGAATTTGGTTTGTGGAAAGCAGGACTTTGAGTCGGTCAAAGAGCGATTCTTGGCGATGGGTTTCGACCGGGTTTATCCACCTGGAACTATGCCGGAGACACCAATCCAAGATTTACGTAAAGATTTAGGAATTACGGAAAATTAAAGGGGGAACGGACGTTGCAAGCAGTCCTTCTCATTGATTTTGGCAGTACGTACACCAAAGTGACTATTGTAGACCTCGAGAGTGAAGAAATTGTGGGGACGGCCCGAGCGGGTACAACGATTGAGACGAATATAATGGACGGTTTAAAAGCAGCCCTGGCCCAGATCCCTGAGCCAGTGGAAGGATGGAAGTTTGTCCGTAAGCTTGCCTGCAGCAGTGCGGCTGGTGGTTTGAAAATGATCGCCAGTGGTTTAGTAAAAGAGCTGACGGCGGAAGCGGCAAGGCGTGCTGCGTTAGGCGCAGGAGCACGAGTCCTGGAAATTTTTAGTTATGAATTAACGGCTCAAGACCTTGATAAAATTATGCTTTTAAAGCCTGATATCCTTTTATTAGCCGGTGGAACAGACGGGGGGAATAAAGAAGTAATTCTTAAAAACGCGGAAATGCTGAGCAAGCTTCCCGTCAGTCTCCCTGTTGTGATTGCAGGAAATAAAGCAGCCTCTGTTCAAGCTGCAGAACTCTTAAGAAAACTGCATAATCCTGTAGTAATTGCCGACAACGTTATGCCAGAGCTGGGCGTTTTGTCCGTAGAATCTGCTCGTTTAGCGATTCGGGAGGTTTTTCTAACCCACATTATCCAGGCCAAAGGGTTAAACAGAGCAGAGGAGTTTCTAGAGAGAATTATGATGCCAACACCGTCTGCGGTGCTTTCTGCGGCAGAACTTCTGGCCCAAGGCCACGGCTCGGAACGAGGAATGGGAGAACTGATGATTGTAGACGTCGGGGGTGCCACGACGGATGTGCATTCGATTGCAAAGGGTGATCCTAGTAAACCCAACGTAAGTGTCAAAGGCTTGCCAGAACCCTATGCCCAACGGACGGTGGAAGGGGACCTGGGGATGCGTTATAGTTCAGAGGCTTTAGTAGAAACGGCCGGCAGGCACTTAATGGACTATCTTGGCTGGACCGACGAGCAAGTCGCGGACCAACTAAGTTTATATAAAGAGGATCCCTGGCGAATCCCCCAAACTGAGGAAGAGGCAAAGTTCGACGCAGCGATGGGTCGGATGGCTGTAGGCCTGGCGGTGGATCGCCACGTGGGAACGATTGAGGTGGTTTATACTCCCTTTGGAGCAAGTTATATCCAAAACGGAAAGGACTTAACACCGCTAGCAGTGGTGATTGGTACAGGAGGTGTCCTTCTTCATCACCAAGACCCCTTGGAAATCCTAGGAGGAGCAGTTTTTAATACCCAGGAACCGACAATTCTAAAACCGCAAAACGCCGTGTTCTACTTGGATAAAGAGTATATTTTAGCAGCCATGGGTCTCCTTCGAGAAGTGGCACCCCAGGTTGCACTACGGATGATGAAAAAATACATAATAAAACTTAGGAGGGTTTAAGAGATGGATCTAACAGTCCGACAAATGGACGCTGATGAATTTCAGCGCCAGCGGCAGGAAGTCTTAGGACAATGGCAGACAGGTAAGGATGTTTTTTTTGAAGAAGCAGTTGCCTATCAGAAATCTTTACCGAAGAGCAAAATATTCGCAGAAAAGCTTGCTGAAGGGAAAGCAAACGGAGTCACCTTTGCTCAACCCCGTGCCGGTGTAGCCCTCCTCAGTGAGCATATTGAGTTATTGCGTTTCCTTCAAGACGAAGGGGGGGCCGATTTTCTACCGTCCACCATCGATTCTTATACTCGGCAAAATCGTTATCCAGAAGCCCAGGCGGGAATTGAAGAAAGCGCTTCAATTGGTCGCTCAATGCTTAATGGGTTTCCGGCCGTCAACCATGGAGTAGCAGCTTGCCGTCAAGTCGTGGAAAGCGTTCAAGTACCGATTCAAGTTCGTCATGGCACACCGGATGCCCGGTTGCTTGCGGAGATTACCATTGCCGGTGGATTTACGGATTACGAAGGCGGCGGTATTTCCTATAACATTCCGTATTCAAAAGACGTTTCTATTGAAAGTACGATTAAATATTGGCAGTATGTGGACCGCCTGATTGGTATGTACGAGGAGCAAGGGGTAAAAATTAACCGTGAGCCCTTTGGTCCGTTGACGGGGACGCTGGTCCCGCCCTCCATTTCTCATGCGGTTGCTGTTCTTGAGGGAATCCTGGCGGTCGCTCAGGGTGTTCGCAGTCTAACTCTCGGTTATGGACAATGTGGTAATCTTATTCAGGACGTTGCCGCACTGCATACCTTGCCAGTCTTAGCGGAAGAGTATTTAGCAAAACTAGGCTTACCGAAAGTAATGATTACCACAGTCTTTCACCAATGGATGGGTGG
>JADQBO010000334.1 GCA_016278585.1 Desulfosporosinus sp. | reverse complement strand
TTTGAATCTGTCCGTCACGGACTCGGAGTGCAGCAAATTCAATGATTTCATCCCCTTGAGACTCTGAACCCGCTATCTCTACATCAAAAACCACGATATCTTTACCCACAAATGTTGACCCCTCTCTTGTTATATTGTACACTATTTTTACGAAAGGGACCAATCAAAGCAGGATTTTGCGGAATCAATATCGAATAAGTCTTCTGTACTTCTCAGAAACGTTAAACTAACCGGTCCAGTCGGAAATAATAACTTTTTGGAAAGTACAATGAATGCCAACCACCTTCGCTAAAGGCTTTGGCGCTAGCCGAGTTTTATGAATTAGAATTTCGACTATCTTTATTAGGGAAGAAGGATATCCTATTGTTGAAACGGAAGATATCGATGTTCGGACTCAGTCTTACCATTTTGTTTACTAGTCTCTTCCTTGGCGGGTGTTCACCAAAACCCTTTTTAACTCAAGACGGTACTTATGTAATTTTAACCGTTTCCCCTTCGGGCATGACTCAGTCAGAACTCATTGAACTACCTTGGAACACAAATATGGCTGTCTTACAGAATTTCCTATTAGAGTCTTCATTTGTTTTAAGCGATTTGCACACACCTAGTTCCGTGGAACCATCTAATACAGCCCCTCTAAAGACAACAAAGAGGATTCAAGCCAATTTTCCTCGAGCTAAGCGCATGAAATTTATCGTAGATCAACAAGTACTAACTCTTGATGTTCAGTCCATACAAATCGAAGTTGAAGGCGCAAACGTGGGGCAGGTTATCCTTAATCAGACGATTGTATTGCAGGGGATAGATAATCCTAACCTTCAGCCCGCTTTTCAAGAATTGGCGGATGTGTTACACAACAAAGTAGAATCAAAATAGAAAGTTGCATAACGCAACTTTTCTTTTTTACTAAATTGATTAAGCTAACAAATACTAATCATAAGACAATCTACAAAAGATACTTCATCAATGGCATGTATAGAAAGCAGTTTGACTGTTACAATAAAGTATAATTTAGGTTTTTACTTTTATTCATTGTATATATTTGGATTGAACCTCGACATAATTCAAAGGGGAATTACTGATGATATTTTTGCTAGACAACCATGATTCGTTCACTTATAACCTCTATCAATACTTCGGAGAAATTGGAGAAGACATCATTGTCAAACGTCAGGATAACTGCACCATAAAGGATATCGAAGAGGTTCATCCTAGCTTGATTGTGATATCCCCTGGTCCCTGTACGCCTGATGAAGCTCCCCTATCTTTAGCTGTTATTGACCACTTTAAAGGGAAAATACCTATTTTGGGAGTGTGTCTTGGGCATCAAGCCATTGGACAATTTTTTGGTGGAAAAGTAATTCGTGCCCTGCAACCTATCCATGGTAAAACTGGATCTATTCGTCATAGTCAACGGGGGGTCTTCCAAGATCTTATTACCCCTTTGGAAGTTACGCGTTATCACTCTCTGATCATAGAGCGGTCTACCCTTCCTGAAGAACTGCAAATCACCGCGGAAAGTGAGGATGGCGAAATTATGGGTATTCGACATACTGAACTTCCCATAGAAGGCATTCAATTTCATCCTGAAGCCATCTTAACCCACTCTGGTCACCAATTACTCAAAAATGCTGTTAATAATGCAAAAAAGTGGCAATCACATAAAGCTCCCTCACCATGGATCATCAAGCCCCTCTCTGTATCAACTCCACCTTATCGCTTATTTGAAGCCTTTAATGAAGACCCCTCTCCCTTTTTCTTAGATAGTGGCAACGGCTATAAAGAACTTGGCGCATATTCTTATATGGGGTCATCCCCTTTTTTAGAAGCTACAGCCTACTCAGATCACCTCGAGCTTGTTTGGCCTAATTGCTCAAAACGTGAACAAACACCTCTTCATCGTTCAGAAAGTCTAGACTTTCTAGATAAGTCACATCGTAAATACCATGTGCCCCATTCTCCTTTCCCCTTTTCAGGTGGAGCGGTGGGTTTTTTAAGTTATGACCTGAAAAATGAGATCGAACGACTTCCGAGAATCGCCAAAGATGACTTAAACCTGCCTCTATGGCGCTTCGCCTGGTATGATGGGATCGTTATTTATGATCACTCTCAAGGTAACTATTGGATAACGGCCTGTGGTATTGATGAAGATGGAATATGCCATACCGAATTGGCTAAAGCTCGTATTCAACGCTTAGAACAAATCCTATATCCCTTTGTTGTTAGAGAGCAACTTTCTACCGAAGAAAAGCTTGATGCTTGGGAATATCTTCCTTACTCTACCATCGAACCAAGCGTCACTCGAGAACAATATTTAGCTGATTTACAGCGCGTCATTGACTACATCTATGCTGGGGATATTTACCAAACTAATCTTACCCAACGTTTTTCTATGAATTGGGGAGGGGATGCGTGGAATCTCTATTCCCAACTTCATAGACAAAACCCTGCTCCCTTCGCTGCTTTTCTACCTTATCCAGATTTCCAAGTTCTTTGCAGCTCTCCTGAGCGATTTATACGCATTCAATCAGATGGACAAATTGAGACGCGTCCCATTAAAGGAACGCGTCCCCGAGAAAAGTCACCGTCGGCCGATCAACTACGAGCTGTTGAGCTTCAAAACAGTGCAAAGGATCGTGCCGAACTGACTATGATAATCGATTTAGAGCGAAACGATATTGGCCGTATATGCAGGTTCGGAACGGTTAAAGTTCCTGATTTAATTAGACTTGAAAAATACCCCACCGTCTGGCATCTTGTCTCGACTGTTACTGGACAATTGTTACCAGGGTTAAAGCCCAGTGATATTCTACGAGCAGTTTTCCCTGGTGGATCAATTACTGGTGCTCCTAAGATTAGAGCTATGGAGATTGTCGAAGAGATAGAGCCCCACACACGGGGGATCTATACCGGTAGCATTGGTTATATGGGCTTTGATGGAGCTTGGGACTTTAACATTGTTATCCGTACTATCTTATTAAAAGATGGAAAGGCCTATATTCATGTTGGTGGTGGGATTGTCGCAGACTCCAAACCTGAAGATGAATATAATGAGACCCTTCATAAAGCTAAAGCTCTTTTTAGGGTTTTGAAAGGACGATTGCATGATAAACAGTGAAATGCTCTTATCAAATGACCGTCTGGCTTTATTTGGATTTGGACTTTTCGAAACTCTCCTCATTACTGAACATGGGCCGCAATTTGCTGATCTTCATTGGCAACGCATGAATAAAGGTGCACAGGTTCTCGGTCTTAAGGTACCCGGTAAAGATAAATGGTTAGAGCATATTCAAGATTTTATCGAACAGGCTGCTGAAACCGTCCCCTATGCCCTTCGCATTACTCTAAGTGGGGGTGCCCCTCTTGCCAACCATCCTTCCCAACTACTGATTTATAAACGGTCAGTACCTTACACACCCGCACAATATACCTTGGGTATCGGGCTTCACCTCTTAAAATCCCCTCGTAATGAGCAATCTCCTTTGTGCTCGATTAAATCAACCAATTATTTGGAAAATATCTTAGCAAAGGAAGAAGCTAGTCGTCGAGGATGTGAAGAGGGAGTTTGGTTCAATACTAAAGGATATCTTGCTGAAGGTACGATGAGCAATATTTTTTTTCTTAAACAAAAAACCCTTTTTACGCCATCACTTTCAAGCGGCTGTTTATCTGGGACACGTCGTCAAGTCATTCTTGATTTAGCACACTCTCAGCAAATCCCTACTCAGGAGGGTCTATTCACCTTATCTGACCTATTGTCAGCAGATGAAATCTTCATGACCAACGCCCTAATGGGTATAATGCCAGTCCGTAAACTAGATGATTCTTCCTTTCTAGTCCCCCTGCCAGGCTCGCAAGATTCTATCATGAGGTATCTTGAACTGGAATATAAGGCTTTAGTTAAAGCTTCCGATACCTTTTCTCCAAAACTAAACCTTAAAGAGCTGCCTACAGTTGAGGGCTGAACCAAATAGGGACTTCTATTTAGATTAGTATTTTTCTTCTAGAACCTCATACATTTGCGGCGTGGCTTGTTTAAAAGCCTTATTTTCCCCAACAGTATCTGCCCAACTTTCAAAAGCAGATCGATTTTCCCACTTCGAAAAGAGCATTATATCCGTTGTGTTTTCTTGCTTATTAACTGAAGCGAATTTAAATCCTTCAATATCTTCTACAGTTTCTAGCCCTGTTCGGACTTCTCCTAATATCCGGTCTACATCTGGATCGTTAAACGTATGAATAACAGTCAGCATTCAATATACCCTCCATTTTCCCGATTTTCTTTAACAGTTTATCCTAAACTTTATAAACCATACGTTTTACGATCGTATGAACGTTCAATCAACCCATGGCATATTTTATTAAAACATAGGCTATGTATAATGTGACGTTGTCAAAAGAGACCATCGTTTTATAAGTCATTTCGTGCTATACTAAACTTGATACGTCACGAATCTCTGGTATTACTGAGGGGGATTAATGATGAAACTTACTTACATACGAACCGATTTCCCTAGCGGGCGTTCAAACCTATTGATGCGTGATTCTGAATCTACAAATCCTGAATTAGTACATTTTTTATTGGTTTTGAGTAACAAAGGAACCTTATGGGTGGATGTATTTTGGCCTTACGATGAGGAATCTGAGGGCTATACTCGAAGAATTTCTGAACAACAATTCTGGCAGACTTTCCGCGAATGGAGATTACAAGGCCTCCTTCTGGGAGACAATGGCAAAGTCGCAGAAATTTTAGCCCGAAAGCATCTTTTACGAAAACACCGGGAAAGGGTTTAATAGTAGAAAAAGCGGCAATTTGCCGCTTTTTTATTTTATACTGTCAGAAAGTAAAACT
>JADQBO010000294.1 GCA_016278585.1 Desulfosporosinus sp. | reverse complement strand
TAATATTAACCTGGGTCACAGCCTGGTGCGAAACATTCCATAAAACCTGCCGATTACTTATAAGCAGGACTTGCGGAGATTGATGCTTAACTCCCAAATCTTCAGTTACTTGATTGGAAATCGGTCGAGACTCAATCACTTTAATCATCACAACTAGGATTTCTTCCGAACTTTCTCGGATAAAGTCCCTCACCTCCTGCCAAGCTCGCGCACTGGTTGGACAGGTTGTACTATGTTTAAAGATAATAACCTTACGAAGACAAGACTCATCCAAAATGCTTTTTAAGTCTTGTGAATCATTTATTTCCTTAAACTCCGCCATTATATTCACTCCTTATACTTTGAATTAACTTAGACAATGTAGTTTAGTAATACTCAATCATTTATAAGAGTTATCATCGTCCCTTTTGATTAAAATTATCTTGGAACCACTTGTATAATTTGTTGGATAATCTATTTTGCTCAATGTATTCCTGGGGAATTTCAAACGGTACTACGGGTGCAGATTTTAGAGCTCTGGATAAGATTTCACGGAAAACCACGGCGGGTTCGGAGCCGCCCGAAGTAGCAAGGTAGTGATTGCGATCGGTGTTATCATAACCCATCCATACAGCAGCGGTAAGTTCCGGAGTATAACCAACGAACCAAACATCTTTAACCCCTTTACTGATTCCTGAAAATTCTTGGGTATGGGGAAGTTCGACAGAACCAGTTTTACCTGCTGTAGGCCGATCAAGATTGGCATTTTTTCCAGTCCCATTGGTGACAACATCTTGTAACATCAGCGTCATCATATAGGCAACACTGGGGGTGGTCACTTGAACCGCCTCTGGTTGAGCTTGGAATAATACAGTGCCTTCTTTCGTGGTAATCTTATTAATAGCATAAGCCTTATTCATAACCCCAAGATTGGCGAATACTCCGTAAGCTTGCGCCATTTGAAGAGGTGTAACCCCTTTAGAAAGACCTCCAAGGGCTAAACTTAGGGCATGGTCCTCTTTCTCCAGAGGGATTCCACTTCGTTTAGCAAAATCGACACCACTATCTATCCCGATTTCGTTCAGTAACCAAACTGCGGGGATATTCCAAGAATGACGGACTGCCTCTTGCATGGTTATATACCCTCTGTATTGATTGTCATAATTCTTGGGAGCGTACCCATCAATATTGATGGGATGGTCATTGACCTTGGAATCCGGGGTGTAGCCTTTTTCCAACGCTGGACCGTAAACCGACAAAGGCTTTAAAGATGAGCCCGGTTGGCGCTCAAGTTGGGTTGATGTTGCATGGTTTAATCCACGGTAAACCCTTTCTCCCCTGTATCCTACTAGTCCTTTGATGCCCCCGGTCGAGTGATCCAAGATAACTACTCCGCTTTGAACAATTTGGTCAGCTTGTCCAGTAGGAAAGAAACTGTTATCTTTATAGACGTCCTCAGCAGCTTTTTGAACGGCAGGATCCATCTGGGTATATATTTGCAGACCTCCATTGAGAATTTGTTCTTCGGTAAAACCAATCCGATCAATGGCTTCTTCGACTACATAATCGACATAAGGAGCATATTGACCAGCAAGGTTTCTTAACGATCCGTTTTTCAAGACAATTGGTTGCGCTATTGCTAGATCGTAATCGGCTGAGGTGATATAGTTCTGGTCTTTCATCAATGTGAGTACTAAATTTCTTCTCTCTAAAGACTTTTGTTTATTACTAAGGGGAGAATAAATACTAGGGGCTTTGAGCAGCCCAGCGAGTAAGGCAGATTCCTCTAAGGTTAACTCCTCAGTTTTTTTACCAAAATAAAGTTGGGTCGCATTTTGTAATCCCCAACGCCCTTCACCAAAATATATTTGATTAAGATAAGCGACTAAAATTTCATTCTTGTCGAGAACAGCCTCTATTTTTAGGGCATAAGCAGCTTCCTTGAGTTTTCGTGCTAGTGTTTTATCCGAAGCTAAGAAAAGATTTTTGGCTAATTGCTGGGTAATCGTGCTTCCCCCTTCGGAAAAGTCACCAGAAATCAAATCTCGATAGAGAGCTCGCGAGATAGAGCGAAGATCAACCCCTTTATGCTCATAGTAACGACGGTCTTCTACGGCAATAATGGCATTTTTCATAATAAGAGGGATTTGCTGCTCAGAAACAGGTTCAATTCGCGAGGATGAAAGCTGGGAAATCCGGTTACCTTTTTGGTCGTAAAGGTAAGAGGGTTGTGCAAGAGGAGTCTGTAATTTACTAATATCTAGGGAGGATATGTAAATAGTAATTCCTCCAGTTGTTAAAATGATAAGAACTAGCAGAATAATGCCCAGCCTACTCCAAAACTTAGGATTCTTCCATGGTTTGAAGGTCTTCAAAAAGCTGATTAGCTTAGATAAACGTACACCTACCATCGATTTTTGAAGCTGCAGTGTACTAGATTTTCCCAACTAGGATTCCTTCTTTCTATATCTGACGGGATGAGTTCTTGAGATTATTGTACCACATTAAGACAACCCATACCTATTCAAATGGGGTTTTTTACCCATCCAAATGTTATTCCGAAAACTTAGAGCCACTCATTCACCCGTTTAAAAAATGGGTGAATGAGTGGCTCTAAGTCCTAGTTAAATTAAACAACTGAGGAATTTATCGGTTGGATTTTAGTCTGGGAAGGAGATATAACCGCTAAAATCCCTCCCAAGACAACGAAAATCCCCCCTATTGCCTGAAAAAGTGTAAGATTTTCATTAAATAGAATTACGGCTAAAACAATCGTCATTAAAGGTTCTGTCATACTGACAATTGAGGCAGACGTAGGTCCTATACGTTTTATTCCCTCAAAAAAAGTCAACATTGCTATAACGGTTGAGAACAGAGCTATTCCTGCAATTCCCGCCCATGTACCCCAAGAAAGATTCCAAGTTAACGCACCCATAGGCCATCCGATTAATCCATAAGTAAGTGCAGCAGAAGTTGAAATAATTGTGGTACTTACTAAAGGGGATGTCGTCTTTAAGACTCTATTTCCAATCAGTATATAATTTGCATAGATAAAGGCAGCCCCAAGCCCAAGCATAACTCCAAAAGAATTAATTCCCTTTATAGCTAAACCTAAGACCAAAACTAAGCCAAACGTTGATAGAATTAATCCAGCAACTTTATACTTAGAGAATTCTTCTTGCCTGAATATAACCGCTATAACCGTAATAATCATCGGATGAGCATAAAGTAGTAAAGCCGCTAATGAGGCTGGAATATATTGTATCGAAGATATATAAAGACCCGCTTGCATAGAATAGCAAATCCCCCCCATACCCCATAGAGTGAGCCACGTTTTTAAAGGCAGACGGGGGAAACCCTCCCGCCAAATTGTGATTGCCCAAAAAAATAGCGCTGCAATGGCAAACCGTCCAAATACTACCGTAGCAACACTCGCTCCTCCAGCAAACACATATTTCCCCAAAATAGGGAAAAGGCTAAATCCCAATGTAGATATAAGAATTAGCAACATAGCAAATCCATTAGAATCTTTTTGTCTATCCATGGTTTTTCTCTAGCGTTAATTCTATAAACCTTTGATGGCTAATTGTCATTTTCTTACTCCTTTTAGTAATCATTACCTTATTATTATCAAGGATACCTAAATTTCTGTCAATCGATTCTTTTAAGATTAGTGTAACGGGGACGGTCCTTTTAACACACTTTATATGTCTCTGCCCATAGGTAAAGGGACTAAGCTACTGCCTAATCCCTTTGCATTTCATTTTATTAGTTACTTAAGAGTTTTAATAGCCTTTTCTCCAAATTCTCTGGTTACTACTTTTTCATAAGGAGCAATCTTATTCAGCTCTCCCGCATCCTTAATGATTTGTTGCAGAAGGTAAAAATCGTTTTCTGTAAGAACAGGATCTATTTTCCAGGAGTTCTGTTCCTTATAACGTTTTACAGCACTTACGAGAATTTCATCGTTTTCATCTGGGAATTGCAGTTTAATGGCCATGGCAATTTCCTCAGGAGTATGACTTGCTACCCAACGCTGACCTTTATAGATTGCATTCGTAAACTTTTGAATCAGCTCTGGATTTTTCTCGATCATGCTCTTCTTTGCAAAATAAGCCGTATAGGGAACCTCTCCGCTCTCTTTACCTAGAGAAGCTACAATATAAGCTTTACCCTCTTTCTCCATCCTGGTTGCCGTAGGCTCAAAGATTATGACATAATCCCCTTGCCCTCCAATAAAGGCTCCTGGCATTGCTGCAAATTGCATCGTGGTATCTATGGAGACATCTTTTCCTGCCATAAGACCGTTTTTATTTAATACATACTGAAGGACAATAGCGGGCATTCCACCTTTACGTCCGCCAATAATATTCTTACCTTTTAGCTCACTCCATTTAAAATCAGGATCAGGTGTTCTGCCCATGAGGAACGTTCCATCCCCGTTGGTAAGTTGAGCGAAGACAACACTATTATCCTCTTTACCTTCGTTATAGACATAGACACTTGCCTCAGGGCCGGCAAAACCAATGTCAACTTGGCCTGACAACACAGCAGTCATGACCTTGTCTGCGCCCTGGCCATTTGATAGTTCAACTTCAAGCCCTTCTTCCTTAAAAAAGCCTTTACTCATTGCTACATACTGTGGTGCATAGAAAATTGAGTGTGTGACCTCTGACAGTTTAACCTTAGTAAGGGCCGTTTGATTATTAGTGCAGCCTGACAGCACTAATGATACCCCTAAGATCAGTGCGATAAGTATCACCATAAACCTATTTTTCATCATGAGGATCCTCCTTATAGTTTTTAGTAATTAAACTCTATTGACAGTACAAAAAAGGAGTTGTTAAAGCTTATTTTTCACAAGTATCTTTTCAAGGAAAACC
>JADQBO010000340.1 GCA_016278585.1 Desulfosporosinus sp. | reverse complement strand
CCTCCACCAACCACCCGGGCACCTAATGCTAAAATATTAGCGTCATTATGTTCTCTAGCCATTCTGGCGGAAAAAGTCTCAGTGCAAACGGCTGCACGGATTCCTGGAATTTTATTAGCTGCCATAGAGATCCCCAACCCAGTTCCACAGACAGTGATCCCCAGATCTGCTTTTCCCTTTATGATAGCACATCCTACTGCAAACCCATACTTTGGATAATCTACAGAGTCCTTAGAATGGGTTCCATAATCGCAAACTTCTATACCCTGTGTCTCTAGATGAGTACGAATGGCGTCCTTTAGTTCAAACCCACCATGATCGGCACCTAGCGCAATTCTCACATTTAACCCCCCTTTCTTCAATATATCTCTTATTTCTACAGATAGTTGCAAAATCCCTGCAAAAGTATATATAGAAACCCTGGTTACCGTTAAGCCCCTGACTATGAAAATAAAGCGACGTATCACGCCGCTAGTGTAGACATTTTTCCTTTATCTTATGCTTTTTTATTTGAACTGTCACTACTAGAATTCAGCTGATCCTTCAGACAAATTAGCAATTCTCTGATATCCTGTGCTGTCTGGCGATAAACTTCGAGGGAACCCAAGAAAGGATCTTTAATATCACGTTTTTCTTTTCCCCAATCCCCTAAACACCGGGTTTTATTTGTATACTGAGGAAACCGGCGCTTTAAGCTTTCTGCTTGTGCTTGAGTCATAGAGACAATCCAATCAGCATCAAACATTAGTTCATCCTTGATTCTTCTAGCACGGTGCTTGGAAAGATCAACGTTATATTCTTTAAGGATTTCTACCACATGAGCACTAACCTTATCTCCATCCCAGGCTTCCATTCCTGCAGAACTGACTTGAACCAAGTCTCCGAACATTGCTCGAGCCAATCCCTCAGCCAGGGGACTACGACATGTGTTTCCTGTACAAATAAATAAAAGTTTCAGACCCAAAAAATCCACCTCAATTCTTAGAAAAGCAACTTAATTCCGATCAGGAATAATGCCAAACCACCGAGCAATTCGGCCTTATCCCCCAAGCGGGTTCCCATTATACGTCCTAAAACCAGGCCCATTCCAGTCATCAGCCCCGCAACCACACCAATGATCATAACCGTCATAAAGATATCGGCCCGGATCGTTCCCAGTGAAAATCCTACACTTAAGGCATCTAAACTAACACTTAAGGCCAAGACATAAATACCATATCCCTTTAGCGAACTGTTGCTGGATAAATTCTTATGCAAAAGGGCTTCCCTAGCCTCCCTTAACGGAAAACTTTGAGTGGTTGGTCGATAAACCTTATAAAGCATACGCCCACCTAAACCAATAAGGACCAGTGCTCCTATCAGATTTGCCAAATGACCAAGAATCGATCCTAGTGCCTGACCTAGTATCATTCCACCGAGCGGCATAAACACATGAAAAACAGCCACCACCAAGGACAAACGCACCATCATGCTCTTCCTGATTCCTGCTAAACCAATGGCCAAAGCTAAGGAGAATGCATCTGCACCTAAAGCAGTTGCAACAGCCACAACCCATGCTAAATTCATACCCTTCCCTCCGTTCCCCCTATATATATGCATTGGAAAGGGTTGCTTAGACGAATTAATTGACTAGATGTATTTAGTTCGTTTCCCGGCCGCCTTCTCTAAACGATTCATGACAGCGCTCCCTAGGCCCGTTTCCACGATTCCTTCAGCTAAAATCAAATCCATTCCTCTTTCATCGCACAATCGCAACCCCTCAAATAAGTTACTTGCGACTTCTTCAGGACGATCTTTTGACCCTAGCACAAATAAGAGATCAGGGAGTTGGTTATGTAAAAAAGGTGCACTCTCTATGGTACAAAGCACAGCCACTCTTTTAAGCCTGGCATGCCCTCTTTGAATTTCTTGTCCCATTCGTTGTACGACTCTCTCCCGTATTCCGCTTAATAAAAGCAACTCTCCTCGGGGAGCATAGTGCCTATATTTCATCCCAGGTGCTTTGGGAACCTGGTGATCCGACAGAGCGTCTACCTGGATTTCGCCTAACACCGTTTCCAACCGTTCCTTAGAAATCCCCCCCGGCCGAAGAATGGTGGGAATTTCCCCACTCACATCAAGTACCGTTGATTCAAGTCCAACTTGACACACACCTGCATCAAGAATTAAGGGAATCTTACCTTTCATATCACGCCAGACATGCCCCCCACTTGTCGGACTCGGTTTCCCTGAAAGGTTAGCGCTGGGTGCAGCAATAGGAAATCCAGCTGCTTGAATCAGACGAAGGGCTACCGGATGACTAGGTATACGTATAGCTACATTTGCCAATCCAGCAGTTACAATATCTGGTACCAAGGCCGTTTTAGGCAAGATCAAGGTTAACGGACCTGGCCAAAAATGCTGAACGCAAAGCTCTGCAGCCGTTGTCCAATGCTTGACCAGAGGGTCTGCCATTGAGCGGTTACAAACATGGACAATTAAAGGGTTATCCTGAGGCCTTCCTTTTGCTTCAAAAATCTTGGCACAAGCTGAAACATCTAAAGCATTGGCCCCTAACCCGTAAACGGTTTCTGTTGGGAACGCTACCAACTCTCCTGCTGCCAGAAGCTGAGCACCCTCTTTTATTAATTCAGTTTCTGGATGGACTCTATCAATAGAACTTCTTTTTGTCTGCATCACTGCTCACCTCGCTAAGATCACTCGGTCTCGCCCGGCTAAGTCTTGAAAAACGTATGTCTCAAAACCTTTTAATCGGAAAATATTACAGACAGCATTAGCCTGATCCCAGCCGATCTCCATTAACACTTTTCCCCGAGGGTTTAATAAGGGACGTATCTCTTCTGCTAAACGGCGGTAAAAACGCAAACCATCTGGTCCGCCTAAAAAGGCTATAGAAGGTTCATGGAATATCTCTGGAGCGCACCGACGATAGTCCTCTATAGAAACGTAGGGAGGATTTGTAATAATATAGTCCCAGCATTCTCCCCGGATTGAATCCAGAAAATCTCCCTGACGCCACTGCACTGAAACTCCTAATCGATCGGCATTTTTTCGCGCTACTTCTAACGCACCTGAAGAAAGGTCAGTTCCAATCACGTTAGCAGCGGGATAATAATGTGCTATAGAGATTGCAAGAGCCCCACTTCCGGTACATAAATCTGCAACTTTGATCAACCGCTCCTGCCCGTTTTCCTGCTTTACAAGGTCTAGACACTTTTCAACTAAACTTTCGCTATCCGCGCGTGGGATAAGAACCCTTTCATCAACGTAGAATGAAAGCCCCATGAATTCCTGCCGCTTTAAGATATACTGAAGTGGCTCGTTCGCTGCACGACGAAAAATAAGCGAGCGATAATGCACTTCCTCTTGCTCGGACAAATGACGCTCCCGATCAAGGTAGAGTCGGTCTCGAGTTTCCTCTAGCACTTCAGCTAATAACAAGTCTGCATCGAAACGAGCATTTTCAATCCCCTTTATTAAAAGTTCCGTTTCGCCCCAACGCATTCCTTCAATGATCGTCAACCCACAAAGCCCCTTCAACTCGCTGTTTTTAGAATCGCAGTTCGTCTATTTTTGTTAGCTCCTGTAGAATTAAGTCCCACAAACTTTTAGATGTATAATACAAACCCTCTAAAATCTACCTTTATCCATTCTAAGACACCCACTTCTTGTAAGTGGGTGTTCAATCGTCTTGATGTTAGTTTCAGCTTGACACAAGTTTACTGGATTTCTGCTTTTAATCGCTCTGCTTGGTCTGACGAATTTAGGGCTTGAATAATCTCCTCCAAGTCTCCCGTCAGGATCGTCTCTAAGCGATGCAGCGTCAAGTTAATGCGGTGGTCAGTCACTCGTCCCTGAGGGAAATTGAAGGTTCTGATCCGCTCACTCCGGTCCCCTGTACCAACCTGGCTCCGGCGTTCAGATGCCTGTTCACCGCTCGCCTCTTCTTGAGCTTTCTCTAATATACGAGCACGCAAGACGCGTAGAGCCTTCTCTTTGTTCTTGAGCTGGGATTTTTCATCCTGACAAGATGCTATAATCCCAGTAGGCAAATGAGTAATACGTACCGCTGATTGGGTAGTATTCACACACTGTCCACCCGGTCCGCTCGAACAGTAGATATCAATGCGAAGATCATTTGGATTGATAGTGACTTCCACTTCTTCTGCTTCGGGAAGGACGGCTACTGTGGCTGTGGATGTATGGATCCTGCCTCCAGACTCTGTAGCTGGTATCCGTTGAACCCGATGCACACCACTTTCAAACTTTAATTTACTATAGGCCCCGTGCCCTTCTATAAGGAAAATAATTTCCTTATACCCCCCCATATCAGAGTAACTAGCACTAAGAACCTCGACTTTCCAACCTTGCCCTTCTGCGTAACGAGTATACATTTTATAAAGATCTCCTGCAAATAAAGCAGCCTCGTCCCCACCAGCTCCTGCTCGAATTTCCATAATAACGTTTTTCTCATCTAAAGGATCTTTGGGCAAGAGAAGAACATGGATTTGTTTTTCTAGTTCCTGAGATTGGTTTAACAATTTATCTCGTTCCTGTTCAGCCATTTCTTGCATATCGGAGTCTAGCTTTTCCTGAAGAAGAGCCTGTGTCTCCTCTAGTTCACTTAGGACACCCTGGTATTCCCTGAATGCCGTGACAAGATTCGTCATCCCAGCCTGAGCTTTTGCATATTTTTGCCATTCACTCTGATTAGCAAGGATTTCAGGATCACTGAGGAGTTCTGTCAACTCATCATATTTTCGTTCTATTTCATAAAGTTTCTCTAACATTTTTTACACCTCAAAAATACGTTAGTTCTTTGATCTGACTCCATTATATCGAGGCGCGAGGCACGAGGTTCGAC
>JADQBO010000399.1 GCA_016278585.1 Desulfosporosinus sp. | reverse complement strand
CCTTTCTTGGTAGGTACGTAAATTGGCTTGAAATGTTTCACCACAGTCCACCGTTTCAATCGTATCTGGATTCGTGAGCTTATTAAGAACCGAACTAAGCCATTGGCCATTGGTTACTTCAAGTTCACAAGTTTCTTTCGAAAGATTCAAGGCCTTTTGAGCAGTCAGTTGAAAGCGCATCGCCTCAATCATACTGAGATCCGTCTGGTCCATTAATTTTTGGGCTTGTTCATAGGCCTTCAACGTTTCCTTCAATCGATCATGATTAACCTCAACCCATTTTCCTTTAATTAAAACAAGTCCTTCCGCCTCCGAAAGTAGTCCCTTCAGCTCATCAGCCCTGATTAATTCTCCACCGAGAAACATCTCCGCTTTAAAATCCACAAGTGCTTCAAGATTCAGGCGAGAAGGTGTTTTCTCGCCCACACTGACTGCGATTTTTAATGAAGCTGACTTATTCCTCCACCAGTTAGGCATACGGCATAAAATGCCGGCTTCCTCGTAAAGTGGTATCTCCTTAAGAAATGTATAGGCTTCCTCCGCCGTTAAGCTCAGGGGATGAAAGAGTTCTCCCGAATCCACAAGTTCGGAAATAAAAACACTGTTCTCAGAGGCCTTATGCACGGTCGAAAGAAGTTCCAGCAGCTTTCGACTGTTTTCACCATAGTCTACCAGTGCATTTCTAAGGGGGAGGTGTTTTGAGGTTCCATGGGGCGAGGCATCAGCAGCATAGGTGGCCAAAAAGGCAAAGGGATACTCCTCTTTTTTACTCTCGACAAGATGAAAAAAGACTCGTCCCACCAGACGCAGATTCGGATTATAGGTTGCAAAGAATGCTGAGACACTACCCTTGTAAGACTTGATTAACCTTCCAAACGTTTGATTCAAAGTCTCCCAGGCCTTTTTCATCCATACGTGAGTTAAGTGCTCAGCCCCTTTTAGATAAGGTGCTTGTTGCAAAAGGTAATCTACTTCATCGTCTTCTATTTCAAGGACTACGTTTTCACGTAACCCTTCAAGATCTGAATTCATCGCAAGTTTCTTTATAAAGGTGGAGGCTATCAGACTGAGATAGCGAAGAGATGCAGATGTATTGACCGTTTTCTCCGAAAAGCCTAGCAATAAAAAGGCTGCCTGAGCATCCTCTCGGTAGTGTCTAAAGACTTCTTCCTGGTATGCACATTGACTAGACTCCATCGTATCTTCGGTTATCTGCCAATCAAGTTCAAACGAACCCTCTGAATGGATCAAAGCAATTAGTTCTTTATATATAATTAGTTCAGATTTTTGATGACTGTTAACCACTAATTCAACCCTTTTCATTCGTATTCTCTAGAATATTATACCAGTTCAAGAATCGAATGAAAAGGGAAAGAACATTCTTAAGAACCTAGATTAACAAGTTCATAATGCTCAGTATTTTGTATTTGAAAGTCCCAAAGTAACCTCTCTGGAATAGTCACATCCTCGCCCATGAGAAGCTTAATCGCAAGATATAGGAAATTAACCCCCGAGAAGCTGGACTTATGAATCCCACCGGACATACGAGTGTTGATTTCAATAAGGTATGCTTTTTCTTTATTAAACTTAACTTGAATATTGTATAAATAGCTTAAGTTGAATCTTTTCGTAAGTTTCCGTGCTATATCAATCAAATCTACCCTATGTTCAATATTTTGGCGATAACCGTCCAGCTTTTTTCTAGGAATAGCTATCATAAGTTTCCCCTTATTCGCTAAACAGTCAACACTAAATTCATCACCTTCTAGATACTCCATCACAATAAACGGTTCAACATTTTGAGAGTTCTGTAAGATCCGTACTATTCTTTCTTCAGCAATCGTTGAACCAGACGATAGATAAAGCTCATCCGTTTCTGACATAGTCTCGATAATTCTTTTAAAACCATTTCCCCCAATTCCAGAGATAGGTTTCATACAAGAACTACTACCGATTTCTGTTATTTCCTTATGTGCTTTTAGATAGTCCTGATAGTTTTTAACGCAGAATGTTTTAGGGATAGCTACTATATCGGTATTTCTTAAAGCGTCATAAGTTTTTGCTTTATTCTCAAGAAGTTGATAAGTCTTAGAACTCCCGATAAACATTACTTTAACCCCTATACGGTGGAACTCCTCCTTATAGTTAATTAAAGTAGTTACATTATATCTTGGCACAAACAAATCGATCTTGTGTCTAAGACAAAAATTGATACAGTAATCAACATAGTCCTTTCCATCTAGCAGCGGTTCGACTTCAAAGTAATCCGCAACCCTTTGTAGGTAGTTATTAACACTACCATGAGAAATGTAAATCTTAAATATATGAGCGTCAGGGCAGCTTAAAAGTTGCTGAATGATGTTTGAGGTTGAGGTAAAACAACGATTAAAATATACTCTGATCGGTTTATGAGGATTCCTATTTGCAATGCTTTGCTTAGACACGGTTTTCAAATTCTCCCCCTTAATTCCTTCTAAGATAAATAATACTTGACAAGTGACAACCCCTGAAGATTCAACCTCGTCTGGGGAATAGTTATTCCCTTTTAATGGCATAACTACTATTCTACCCCCGATAAGGCTACTAGATACTTTTCCCTTTATAATTCTTACGATTTAGCAGAAATAACTAAAGAAAACTTGGCTGGCGCCCACTTAAGACACTGTCTTCGCACGAATTAGGCTTCTTGCAAGCCTCTAGGCGTAGGCGGCAGCCTTAGTTGCCCTTATGCTTAGACGAAGACACGGTCTTCGCACGGATTATGCATTCCTGCAGTATATAACGAAAGTTTATGCTTTCTGACAGTATTAAAAAGCAAGTGGTCTGTGCCACTTGCTTATATTTTTGAATTATCTTCCTAAGGGCACTGAATTAACTAACGGTTTACTTAATTAAACTTCATAAAATACCTTAGCTGATCCAATGTTTAAATCTTCTATTTATTCTTTTCAAGCTCAATATCACGATTTTCCACACTTACGATTCCACTTTTGGCCATTTCTATCTCCACTGTTTCCGCAATCATCAGCATAACGGAATCATCCTTCACTTTAGTAATTTTTCCATAGATTCCACCGGTTGTGATGACTTGGTCTCTTGTACGAAGGCTACTCATTAATTCCTGTCGTTTTTTGGCTTGTTTCTGTTGAGGCCTGATCATTAGAAAGTACATAATCCCGAAAAAGACTACAAAATATAGAACTAATGTCATTGTTGATTGATTCACTTGTATTCCTCCTTTATTTATCTCCTGAACTATTCACCATATCATGGCGAAAATCCTTCTGAATTCATAAAAAACATATAATTTTAAGCAACCTGCAACTTCCAAAACTTGAATTTCAGCTTAGAATTAGTCCTGTTCGTAACCGTATTCTGCAAAACACTTTTCACGATACTCTGGCAAACGATCTTCTTTGATCGCCTCCCGTATTTCTCCCATTAAAATTTGAAGATAACGCAAATTATGAACAGTCATTAATCGAAGACCTAAAATTTCGTCCGCCTTAAGCAAATGCCTTACATAAGCACGAGAATAATTACGACATGTATAGCAATCACAGGATGGATCAATTGGACCGAAATCCCGGGCAGATGCCGCATTTCGTACGATCACTTTACCGTAACGGGTCATCGCTGTCCCATTGCGAGCGATCCTAGTAGGGAGCACACAGTCAAACATGTCGATACCCCGTATAACTCCTTCAATGAGAGCATCTGGGGAACCAACTCCCATTAGATACCGTGGTTTTTCTCTTGGGAGTAAGGGGACTGTATAATCTAATACCTCATACATCAGTTCTTTAGGTTCTCCTACGCTTAAGCCCCCGACAGCATACCCCGGCAAATCTAATTCCGTGATTTCAGCAGCACTTTGACGACGAAGATCTTCATACATACCTCCCTGAACAATCCCAAACAACGATTGCGTTTCCGTCGTTGTCAACGTCTCCTTACACCGCTTAAGCCAACGTGTGGTCCTCTCTAAAGAGTCCTTGGCATATTCATGGGTACATGGATAGGGTGCACACTCATCAAAAGCCATTACCACATCGGAACCAAGAGCCATCTGAACCTCCATCGACATTTCCGGGCTTAGGAATTGTCGTGATCCGTCAATATGCGATCGAAACTCTACTCCTTCTTCCTTTATCGTACGCAGATCTCCTAAGCTAAATACTTGGAAACCGCCACTGTCGGTCAGAATTGCGCCATCCCAATTCATAAAGCGATGAAGTCCACCCGCCTCCCGAATCAAGTCATGACCCGGACGCAAGAAGAGATGATAGGTATTACTTAAGATCATCCCGGCTCCAATTTCTTTGATTTCTTCCGGGGTTATTGTTTTTACTGTCCCTTGGGTTCCAACCGGCATGAACACCGGAGTATCCATAATCCCATGAGGAGTATGCAATTTTCCTAAACGTGCTCTCGTCCGGGAATCTTCTTTAAGTATTTCCAAATAAACCGCGGCCAAACCCTTCACTTCCTTCTTTTTTGATCAAATGCGCCAGTTACGAAGTCCTAGGTCTAAAATGTGTGCGTCGTGTTGTATTGTGTTGTCGTGCGTCCTACGTCCATGCGTGGTGCATCGGGCCTTGAACCTCTTCATAGTATAAGCATAGCATCTCCAAAACTATAGAACCTATATCTCTCCTGAACAGCAGTCTCATACGCTTTTAGAATTAGTTCTCGGCCCGCCAAAGCACTTACCAGCATGACTAGGGTTGACTTCGGAAAGTGAAAATTAGTCAAGAGGACATCCACAACTTGAAATGAATAACCCGGATAGATAAAAATGTCAGTCCACCCATCACCTGGTATCACCCTACCTTCATGGCCCACAGATTCTAACGTACGTGCTGCG
>JADQBO010000112.1 GCA_016278585.1 Desulfosporosinus sp. | reverse complement strand
TACTTTTTTAGTATCACTTCCCCTTCCCGATCTACAAAAATCTCCAGCGGATCTCCTTCCCGAATACGAAGTGTCCGACGAATTTCTTTTGGAATAACGACACGACCGAGGTCATCAATCCTTCTTACTATACCTGTTGCTTTCATAGACGCATTCCTCCTTTTGTCGTTCCCGAAAACCTATTTAATCTTTGTCTTTTTTGTTTCTTAAATTCAATGATAGTATATATCTAGGGATTGCCATTTATTCATTATTTTCCAATGTAAAAAAGAAGAAGGCATTTTAATAATGCCTTCTTCTGCCCGATTTACTAACTTATTGGCTTGTATGCTTGAGAATACTCTATTTTAGCATTTTTACGAAGATCATCAAAATAGGTTTGAAACTTCGCATCTTTCGTCTGATTTAATGCATCCTGTCCGACTTGATCTTTAACCTTGGCATAGTCGGAAACTACGGCGGCCGTATGCGCTTCAACCTTAATAATATGATACCCAAATTCAGTTTTTACAGGTGCTGGTGAAAATGTGCCCACATCTTGAGCAAACGCTGCAGTTTCAAATTCAGGAACCATTTTTCCTTTGGTAAAGGTTCCCAGATCTCCGCCGGATTCATTCGCCCCGGGTTCAATCGATTTTTCCTTAGCGAGCTGTTCGAAGTCCGTTCCGGCTTTAAGTTGGGCTATGATTGCTTTTGCTTCGTCTTCAGTTTTAACTAATATATGTCGGGCTTTTACACTTTCAGGCTGGCTATAATACCCAATATTTTTATCATAAAAAGCTTTTATTTCCGTATCGCTAACTTTGACATCCCCCGTAATTTTTTCATATACGGCTAGAAAATTCTTTAATTGGGGTTCCGTCATACCCTGTTGTTTTATAGTGTCTTGGAATGTCGCTTCATCCCCCATGTTTTTCTTAATAATCTCTTCTTGCTCTTTTACTTTTGCATCCTCTGGATTGAGTGCAAGTTTCTTGACTTCTTGCGCAATTAGCTCCCCTTCAATCATACGTTCTAACAACATGCTCTTAATCTGAGGTAATGCCTGTTTCCCTTGCTCTGTGTCAAACTTCATCCCTTGTTTTTCATAGATCTTTTGGGCTTCAGTAACACGGGCATCAAGCTCCGTAACCAAGATCGGATTTTCATTAACTTTAACTGCCCATTTACCACCAACTAGCGAAGAACACCCTGTGGTTATAAGCATTAACGAAAGCAATCCAAAAATTAACCCTATATGGGATTTTTTCATATAGACACACCCTTTCAATTTGACATGAGAATAGTATATCAAGGAGTTGTTCTCGAAGCAATGTCGCAAAATGTCGAGAGTACCCGGCGGACTGCCTCAATCACCGCCTCTTGATCAAGGGTGCGAATACGGATTTTACACTCTAGATTTCCATTTTGCATTGTCTTAAACGACAAAGGATAGGGAGAAGCAGATGCCACGGCCATCAGTTTCTCTCCGGTTATGAAATTTATATCCGACGAAAAACGTAGACTTACGTTTTGTTTGGTTTGTTGAATTTGTTCAATTTTTAATGGGCTAGCCAGTAATTTGATTCGAATAATTTCAACGAGGTGCTCAACTTCACGCGGCGGCGTTCCAAACCGATCCACCAATTCGTCCACCATCTCGCTAAGTTGATCCATATCTCGAACCATGGCAAGTCTCTGATACAATGACGCCTTAGTTTGGCTATCCAAAACATAGGGATCCGGTAAAAAGGCATCGATTTGAAGCTCAATGCTCGGTTCGATAACCTCTTCCAACGTTTCTCCCCGTAGCTCCTGAACTGCTTCCTTGAGCATCTGACTATACATTTCAAATCCCACCGCCGCTAAATGCCCATGCTGTTGAGCTCCAATTAAGTTTCCTGCACCACGAATCTCCAAATCACGCATGGCAATTTTAAACCCAGCCCCAAATTCTGTAAACTCCCGAATTGCTGCCAGCCGTTTTTCGGCGATTTCCGTAAGTACTTTATTTGGTTTATACAAAAGATAGGTAAACGCTTTTCGATTGGATCGACCGACGCGCCCGCGCAATTGATAGAGTTGGGACAATCCAAAACGGTCAGCTTCATCAATAATCAGTGTGTTGACATTAGGCATATCAAGCCCCGTTTCGATGATAGTGGTAGACACCAAAACATCCATCTCGTGCTCTAGAAAATCAAGCATAACCCGTTCCAATTCAGTTTCACGCATTTGACCATGGGCAACCCCAACCTTCGCTTCAGGAACCAATTGAGTCAAGAAATGAGTAACCTGATCCATATCCTCTACTCGGTTATGAACATAGAACACCTGCCCTCCACGTTGAATCTCGCGGCGTATTGCCTCTCGTACCACATCCGCTCTAAATTCAGTGACGTAGGTTTGTACCGGATAACGACCTTCAGGCGGGGTTTCAATGACACTCATATCCCTAACTCCCACTAGCGACATGTGTAAAGTCCTGGGGATTGGAGTGGCCGACAATGTCAGCACATCAACATTACCTTTTAGGGTTTTTAATTTCTCCTTGTGAGCGACTCCAAAACGTTGCTCTTCATCAATAACTAATAATCCTAAGTCACTAAATTTGACGGCTTCGGAAAGAATACGATGTGTCCCTACAATAACATCAATTCGTCCTTCTTTAAGACCCTTTATTATTTCCTTTTGCTCCTTCGGGGACTTGAAACGACTCAGCATTTCAATGGTAATCGGATATCCTATAAACCGTTCTCTGAAGGTGTTAAAATGTTGTTGAGCCAAAATGGTCGTAGGGACAAGAACCGCAACTTGCTTACTATCCATCACCGCTTTAAAGGCTGCTCGGAGGGCAACCTCCGTTTTACCGTATCCCACATCCCCGCAGAGTAAACGATCCATGGGACGGGAACGCATCATATCCGCTTTTACATCTACAATACTCTGGAGTTGGTCCGGAGTTTCGATATAAGGGAACTTCTCCTCGAATTCATTTTGCCATACACTATCCTGGGAAAAGGCAAACCCTTGGATAGCCTCCCTTTTAGCATACAACTTTACCAAATCAATCGCCATTTCCTTAACAGCAGTACGTGTTTTTTTCTTTACCTTATACCACTCTGTCCCCCCAAGTTTATAAAGCTTAGGTAGAGTTTCCCCCGCACTCCCTAAATACTTTTGAAGGAGGTGTAGTTGATCTAGAGGAACATAAAGCCGGTCTTCCCCAGCATATCGAATTCCAAAGTAGTCCTTGGCTATACCACCTACGTCTAATCGTTCAATACCCGTGTATTGTCCAATCCCATGGTGTACATGTACTACAAAATCCCCTGATTTAAGATCTGAGATGAATACATTCTTTTGGGCAGGTTTGCTAGGTTTCTTACTAATCGGCTTGCTTTCTCGTTTATAGATCTCTGTTTCTGTGAGAATGATTAGTTTTCCAAGCGGTAACTCAAAACCTTGGTCCAGGGAAAATGGATAAATATAGACGTGTCCTCCCTCGACAGAATCCTGTAGTTCTTTACGAGATGCAGTTACTCCAAGATCCTTTAAGCCCTGAATTAAACGCTCAACATGATCCTCATCGCCAACAAACAGTGCCACCAAATTCCCAGCATCCTTACGATGCACAATCTCGTCCACCAATTTACTTGTTTTTCCCATAAAACCCGTTAAGTGGCGAGCGTTTAGATTAAAGACTCTCTTCGGAGAGAACCCAGGAGCCTGCCTCAATAACGTAGAAAGGCCAATCAAAGGGTGTTTCTCCACGTGCTTTAATAGCTCATCGTAGACGATAAACTGGGACTCCGGGTGAACAAACCCTTCACCGTGTTCCAGTTGTTCCGTAAAATCCAGTAAGCGTTCATTAGCCTGAAACTCCAATTGTTCTTTTAAGCGTAGCGGCTCGTCCAAGATAACAAAATGATGACCGGAAAGATATGAGAAGAATGGAACTAGTGGAGTATTTACTAAGCTTAAGAAGGGATAGACATTTTCGTCTAAAATCCCCTGCTCTAGTTGTTCAGCAATAAAATCAACTTTCTGTTGCAAATGCTCTGCTGCTTCTTTTCTCCCAGAACGCTGGAGACGACTGGTCGCTTTACGAGCTTCTGCCCGAATGGCAAAGCGAAGTTCTGCTAGCTCCTCCTTGGTCACAATATATTCCATGGCAGGGGAAACCAAGACCTTGTTTTGAGAACTAATAGATTTCTGTGTTCCTAAATCAAAGGTCCTGATAGAATCTACTTCATCATCATAGAACTCCACTCGTACTGGATCCTCGTCTAAGGGAGCAATATCTAAAATTCCCCCTCTTAGAGCGAACTGTCCTTTTCCTTCAACCGTCTCAATTCGTTCATATCCCCCAGTTGTTAATAATGAAAGTACTTCGGACAAGCTATATTTTCGCCCTACTTCAAAGGTTAACGTGAACTCCTTCCAACGTTCAACCGAGAACAGTCGTTGTTCCACTGCGAGGACAGAAGCTACCACCGTGCAATTGGGGTCCTGGGCCAGTCGATTTAAAACACGGATTCTTTCAGAGGTCGTTTCCCTGCTTTTCCCTAATATTTCAAAAGGGAGCCATTCCGTTGCGGGCAGGTGCAGAATGGTTTTATGGGAGCACCAGGTCCGCAAATCATTAGCCCACTTTTGAGCCTGCTCCTCCGAATAAGTTAAGATTAAACCCGGTTTCGACTTTTGTAAAAGCTGAGCCACAAAGGCAGCCTTTTGGCTTCCCGTTAGATCATAAACCATTTGGGGCCATTCCCCACGGCTTAAGGACTCTTCAATCTCCTTAACATCGAGTCCTCGTCGAAGATAACTATGAATGTTCAAAACCTTCATCCTTTCGGATATTTAGAAAACTTACTCACTTTTATGC
>JADQBO010000467.1 GCA_016278585.1 Desulfosporosinus sp. | reverse complement strand
CCCCCCTTATTGTGGTTCGAATGAGAAATTCTACTAAGAAGTTCTATTAGTCTTTTCGGAGCTTTCTAGTGAGTAAATAGGCATCGATCAAAGCAATACGTTCTCCTATAGGTTTTAAACGAAAAAGCAACCGTATAAGTTCTTTTGCTAATCGATCAGAATCATGACGAACTACATTTCCCTCTTGGACTAAATTGGCCTCAAAATACTTGGCACCTAAATGCTGAACCACTTTGGGATCAGCAACGACTGGAATGGCTTCTTCCTGGCTATATCGTTTTAAAAGTGGCTCAGTAATTTCTCCCCGACTGGCAAGTACCGCATCTACAAATCCTGTACCACAGTGGTCTAGAATCGCTTGTAGGTGGTCCGACACTTTAAAGCCGTCCGTCTCCCCTTTCTCTGTCATAACATTACATACATAAACACAGGGGGCACTAACGTCACGGATTTTTTCCCTGAGGCCTACAACCAACAAGTTTGGCAAAACACTGGTATAGAGGCTACCTGGCCCCAAAACGATGAGGTCTGCTTCTTCGATTGCCTTCATAGCTTCAGGCAAAGGAGTACAATCACTGGGTTCAAGATAAACTTTAGAAATTTTACCCTCGGTAGCCCGAACCGTGGTTTCCCCCACTACTCGGGTCCCATCCTCTAAATCTGCCATCAGAACAACTTGTTCTAAGGTGGTGGGAAACACCTTTCCACGAAGAGCGAAAACTTTGCTGACCTGTTCAATTCCTTTTTGAAAATCGCCAAAGGTATCTGTAAGCCCAGCCAATAGCAAGTTTCCCAAACTATGCCCCTTGAGATCTCCGCTTTCAAAGCGATATGAGAAGAGAGTGTCCATAATTTCCTCTGTCTCGGCCAAAGCCACCAGGCAATTACGTACATCCCCTGGTGGTTGTATACCCATTTCATAACGTAATTTCCCCGAACTCCCTCCATCATCGGACACTGTGACAATAGCGGTAAGATTGCAAGTATATTTCTTAAGACCCCGTAGAAGGGCAGAAAGCCCAGTCCCACCACCAACGACTACAATTTTCGGTCCCTTACGCAAATGATGGCGAGAATATATTTTATCAACAATTCCTCCTTCGTTTTCTGGAAGTACGGAAGAGATAATTGAATAGAGCATGCGTTTAAAACCAATGATAATTGCAAAAATTCCTAAGGCACTAATAATTGCACCCGCCGGCACTGTTATATGCCGAGTACTACCGGTTAACCGATAAATAACCTCTCGAAATTTTAATTCCGCGTAGCCGATTGCCACACCATCATTCATGACTGAAAAACCTGTTGCGAAAAGGAAGATTCCCAGAACCGCTAGAATAAACCATCTTTTTACTTTTAAATCCGGGTAGAGCCATTTAAGATATCGTATAATCGTATCGTACTTTTTTGGATTCATCGGGCCATTCCACGTTTTTGGTTTTTTATGGCGTCTCGATGTTTAACGGTTATGGCATAATCACGTTCTCTTAAAAAATCCCCAACTCTTTCCGCAATAGCTACAGAGCGATGCTGTCCACCTGTACAGCCAATCCCAATGACCAAATGTGTTTTGCCTTCTCCAATATAATTAGGAAGCATGTACTCTAGGAGATCCAAGTATTTTTCCATAAAATCTTGAGCCATTTGATTTCCAAAGACATAGTTTCGAACTAATTCATGCTCTCCCGTTAGAGGGCGTAATGATTCCACATAAAATGGATTTGGCAGAAACCGCACATCCATAATCAAATCTGCATCCATCGGTATTCCGTACTTAAAGCCAAAGGATATCACGGAAACAGCCATCTGGCCCAATCCCTGCGCTTTACAAAAAAACTCTGCTACTTGGCTGCGAAGCTGTTGGGCACTTAAGTCGGACGTGTCAATAATTTTATCTGCCCGAAACCTTAGATCCTCCAACTGTTGGCGTTCGGCCTGAATCCCATCTAATACTCGTCCATGAGGAGAGAGTGGGTGCCGTCGCCGAGATTCTTTATAGCGACGGATTAGGGTTTCATCCGAGGCATCGAGAAAGAGTACTTTTAGACGAAATCCCTCCTTCTGTAGATTACATAACGCTTCACTCAGGGAAGAAAAGAATTCTCCACCGCGCAAATCGCAAACAATGGCTGCTTTGGAGACTTTTCCTCTAGACTGGGCACAAAGCTCAGCAAATTTGACCAGAAAGCTGGGGGGTAAATTATCGACACAGAAAAACCCTTGATCTTCAAGGCTTTGCATGGCCTGTGTCCTTCCAGCTCCCGATAAGCCCGTGATTACAATAAGCTCTAATCCTTGTTTATTCATTTCTTTCACCTCCCTTATTATAGTATGATTACCCCTTAACGGATAAAGCTTTTTCGGCTTGCTCTTGGGCATTTTTTAACGCATCTTCGGGAGTGGCGTTCCCTGCAAGAACATGACTCCACGCTGCGTCTTGGATAGGAATTATCTTCCACTCTAAGGCATTGCCTTCAAAGGACCATGCCTTTTTAAGGGCACTATTTGCCTGAGGAAAAACGCCTTTCTGGGCCTCTGGGCGTTGATAGTAAGTCATATTAGCTGGAAGAAGGCGTCCAGCCTCCAGCAATGCCCCTTCTACGTCTGATGTAAGCAAGGCTTTTTCAACGGTTTGAATCGCCGTCATCATATCCGGAGTGGTTTTAATAGCTGAGTTAGCGATTCCCAAGGTTGTGCCTATCAGAGATTGTCCTTGTCCGGCCACTAAGTCAGAAAGGGGCATACTTCCCCAAGGAACATTACGTTGAGTTAAGTGTTTCGCAACACTAGCTCCCGCGATGATATAAGGGGTTTGTCCATCGGTAAACGCAGTAAGCGCTGCAGGATCGATACGAAGACTTTGTGCACTTTGCCACGTCAACAGTTGTTGAAGAAACGCGATATTGATCGGATCATTTAAACCTACCTTACCACCATTCATCAGCCGACCACCCTGTCCATTCCACCATGCCGAAAGTGTCCTAGTATCTGGAGTAGCTATAGAAATTCCCCCATTGACCGAGAAAAGATCCGCTAAATTGACAGGGACCTCAGCTATATCAGTTCTAAAATAAAGTAAGGGAATATCTGTCATCCAAGGAAGGGCATATTGCACCTTTCCAAATTGAAAGGCAGCTAATGTCGCAGGAAATGCGTCCGAATCCGTATAGGTCGCGGGTGCTAATGCCCCTTGTCCATAAAGTTGGTGAATAATCTCTCTTGAAGCAATAAAAATCTCGGGCCCTTCCCCTCCGGCTTCCGCTTGGTAGGAAAAGGCTGCAAAGGTTTGTGCCGGTACATAGTTGAGTTTAACGATTACCTCAGGATAGGTTTTATTGATCAATTGAACCTGGATTTCTAAGGCGTTCGCCTCTGCCTCTTGCAAGGAATGCCAGACGTCCACGATGGCAGGAGCTGGTCCACCAGGTTGTCCCGTCTGGGGGTCTGAGGCACACCCAGTTACCAGTGTTAAAGTAGCTAGTATAACGAAAATTCGGATAACGCCAAGCCTGCGGGCGCTCGCCATAAATCGAACAGGACGTTCAAGGTTAGTCCATCGCCATAAATGGTTAGCTGCCTTGACGGCGAGAAGAACCCTTGGAAAACCTCGGAAAATCATGACACTAACCACTCCCTTCATAACCCTTCATATCGATAGGCCTTCACATTGCCCTGCTGATAGTAAAAAAGATACCAACAGGGTCTATCGGATTCCTCACCTGCTAGCAAATCCGCCGTGAAATAAGCAACTGCGGTGTTACGATTCCACTGTCGTCGGTCCATTGTTTTAACATCGGGAATGACCGTCTCCCAACAAGCATCCCTGCGGATTTTTTCTTGAACTGTTTTCCACTGCTCTCCTTTTTCCTTCCACTCCAGGCTGGGTTCAAGCTGAAGATAGTCAGGAACGATATTAGGACGCTCCCATCTGTAATAATCGAACCGCAGGGCATCACTAACTCTATTCCAAGGGACAGCGTCTAACCCCTCCTCCATTTCAGGGGTATGTAATTCCTGGAGGAATTCCCACAGTTTATCAAAAAGGGCTTTGCTCTGCCATTGACGATGAAACCAATCTTTTTTCTGCCAGAACTCTGCAAACCCCTGGTAAAAATCAAAGGGTGTTGGGAATTTTTTTAGGACTTCATGTAAAGCGTGTGCAAACTTCCCTGAATTGTAGTATTTATCAAGAATGTCTTCCATGCGTTGTAATTGAAGTATTTCACTGTGTGACATGACTTTAGTCTCTAAAATTGTATAGGGTGGATCGGGTGTGAACAAAAGGCCATAACACTTGCTTTGTAAACGCAGTCCGGATCCCTTAAGCACCTTTAGAAATCCTAGCTGAAGCATATCTGGTTTTACGGCATATACATCATTGAACGAGGTTCGGAAGTTAATCCAGTTTTCCTCAGGTAACCCAGCAATTAAGTCGAGGTGTAGTGGTATTCCAAATGACTGCATTTCTGGCACGTATTTCTTCCACTCTTGAAAGTTTTGTGGACGTGAAATAAGTTTAAGGGTTGGTTGATAGGTGGATTGGACTCCAATTTCTAATTGGATGAGTCCACGTGGATAGTCTCTAAAATACTCCATCCATTCTGCATCAAATAAGTCCCCTGCCATCTCGCAGTGAACTCGAATCTGTTGGACACCTGATTGTTTCTCACTTTCTTCCCGTACAATGTCTAAAATCTCAATGGCATGACGCTTATTGGCGTTGAAGGTTCTGTCTACAAACTTTATTGTACGTGCACCATTTTTTAAGAGGTGACGAAACATCTTGCGAAAGGTTGCAGGCTCTAAAAATCGAACCCCTTGGAAGGTTGAGGATAAGCAATACTGACAGTTAAATGGGCATCCCCTAGTC
>JADQBO010000062.1 GCA_016278585.1 Desulfosporosinus sp. | reverse complement strand
TCCAGCCAAGAAAGTCCCCTCGAATGTTTGGGCAATTTCTAGAGCTTCGTCCACGCTCTGTGGTTGATAATACTTCAATTGTTTCACCTCTTTTATTTTTTGGCACACAAAAAAGCAACCTCTATTACAAGACTCTATGAACCATTCCTGGCTCATAGAGAAGCAATTCCGGTTGCCTCGTAGAAACCCTCGAACCAATTATCAAGGATATATGAGAAGAATTCACTATTTAGTTATGATCATTCCTTTAGATCTGTTTCGTTTTTAGAATCTTAGAACTACAGATCTAATACACATATTACATTATACAGATTCGATATGTATATAGATAATCCTTCTTAAAATAAAAAAAATATCTGACATTTTAAGTGATTTAATCCATTTATAGATTTATTTATCATTCTACCGATATTTCTGTGAGAATTATTCCAATATTAAGTAGACATATTCTATACTTTGAGGCAAGGAGTACCAAGAATACCGGATTCGAGAATACTTAGTAATACAGCACTTCCAATCCCTCGAGCCTTCTCAGAAATCGTCCAACAGTATTCTTCCTGCCCACGAGGATCGATATCCCCAATTTTTACATTAGCAGAAATATACGTGTTAGTTCTCAATAACCCTCTTAAAACTCCATCAATTACGGAAACAACTTGTATGCTCTCTACCTCGTCTTCAATTTCACCCAAGCTATCTCCTGCTTTGACTTGTTCTCCGATAGCTCGCTTTGCTTTAAAGACCCCGTCCTTAGTAGAATAAAGAACGCGTTCTTTAGAAAAACCCTTAATCTCCCCTGGAATACCCGTATTGGCTTGGGCCGCTCCCGAATAAATTATCCTGCCTAAGTTATGCCCTCGGTTAGTTTCAATAACGATATCTACATCTTCTTGTGCTGTAAAGCCCGGTCCTAAACCGATCGTCATCGAGGCCATACCTCGCTTTGTCCCGAGGTTGCGCTTAGCCAGGATAGCATCGACAAGTATTAAAGGACTGAGCACAGGTAACCGCTTCAAATCTGGATCAATTAAGACTGGAATTTCCCCTGCCTTCCAAGCAGCTTCACAATCTGAGCCTGGATCATCCACACGGCGAGCTGTAATCCCTTCAACCTGCCATCGGCCTTCTTCAATGGCCGTCCCAAAACAGACTGGCCAACGAACCATTAGAGGGTTAGCTACTTCGGTCATCACCACTCGAAACCCTGCTTTCGCCAAAGCCCAACCTACTCCAGAAGCTTGTTCTCCAGCTCCTCGAATTAAAACCACTGGTCCACTCAGAAGCAGTTTATTCATATCCATTCGCTCACTCCTCCTTGTCCATTGGATCCAAATTGTAGCTTCTCAATATACCTATGAATACGATTTTTAATAAATTGCTAATCTCTCAAATTCCAATCAAGTTTACATCTGTTTGGGAGACAAAACACTATCTAACATGAGTTTATCTACTAAATAAAGCCTCGTATTGCTGAGGCGTATCAACATCATCAAAAAACGTTTCTGAAACAGGAAATTTCATCCATCGTTCAGTGTAGCGATTTAAAATATTCCTTCCCCCTTGTTCTCCTTGTAGCGCCAAGAGGTCTGGAACATACCTCCTATGGAAAAATACAGGGGATCCAGCTGTATCTCCTGCAATCGGTACCAGAAAGTCTGGAGAAAAATTAATTACCTCTCCTAAGCAGGCTGAAAGCTCTTGAACCGTTACTCCCACCTGATCACCAGGCAAGAAAGCCAGGGTATCTATCTCACTGTTTAAATCTTGTAAACCGATCTTAATCGTCTCCGCAAGGGGACGAGGACTTGGAGCATATTTCCAAGTTCCACCGTATTCCTCAAACTCTCTAATACCCTCGTTCGAAATATACGTCTCAATGGGTTGACGTGAAACTACCTGAATCTCGAGCTTACACAGAGGGGATAAACTCTTCTGTAGCTTGATTACCTCAAGAATGGTTTCAAGAACATGCCCAAGCACTGTGGTCTTCTTCCAAGGTAACGCGAGTTTATCTCTTCCCATTCGGGAAGCTAGACCTGCGGCCATTACCACAAATCGAACCACAGTAAATCCCCCTCCTTGGCATCCCCTGCAGCCAGGCGTAAATGACGCGGTTTGATTTCGAAGATAGCAGGGTTTTGTTGAATCATTAGACATTTAAAATCATGTAATAGATCCAATGATTTTATTGGATCTATTACATGATTGTTCTCCGTAGTATTTCTTGGACTATTCAAAAGAATTACCCAAGACATCTGGCCATATTCAGGCTTAAACACCGGAGACTTCAAAAAATAACTCCAAGCACTCTCCGCTTTCCAAACTTCCCCTATAAGATCATAACAACAATGAGCTCTGTGAACCTGGTCTATTTGTAGAACATTCCCCCATAAACCCCGATCCAACACTAAAACAGCACAGTCCGTTAAGGTTGGAATTTGCGGTTCATAGAAGTCCCAGCACTTTAACTTGTGCCCCCGAGCCCCATCTCCTTCTACCACCCAATAACGCTTGCCAAGATCCTCTGCGATAGCCTCGTCAATAACGGTGACTGAAGGACCGATCCATTTGCCACTTTCAGTTTCCACGTTATCATACCAGAACCATGCACCCTTTTGTTGAGGTGGAGAATTAAGATTCCTCCAAGGGGTCATTTGTCCCTCTGGATATACTTTTGTCGTTGTCGTAGCCACAACTTGTTGATCGGCAGACTTGATTTCTCGAGTCAGTGATTGAAGGCAGGTTGTCTTCCCTCCAGCCCCGATGAACGTTGTAACAGGTAAGTGATGGGTCATGTTCCATAGACTTCCACTTCCATATCCCAAGCCGATACTAGGGGACTTTATAGATGAACTAGTCATAGTTTCTCCTATTGTTAAAGACATTGTAGGGGTAATATTATTACCCCTACGTTTACAGCTAGTTTAAGTTAATTTGAGGCATGATTCAAGCATTTTCAACTACTACTTTTTATAAGGGGTCTCTTTTAAAGGCAGAGAAAGCCTTAGCTTACCATCAAATTTATAATACGCAGATGCAACCGCTGGAGCAGTTGGAATCGAAGCAATCTCCCCGACTCCTTTAGCACCATAGGCTAACGGAGAGGTATTTTTTTCAATAATTACTGACTCAACCTCAGGCATTTCTATCGAACGCAAGAGGCCTAGCTTAGCATATTTAACCGTTGGCACGCCATTCAGAAGGGGGAAATCTTCTCGCAAAGCATATCCTAATCCCATACATACCCCGCCTTCGATCTGCCCTTCTATCGCTTTTGGATTAATGGCCCGTCCGACATCATGGGCAGCTACAACTTTTTCAACCGTCCCCTGTTCATTCAGTAAAACAACATGAGTTGCATAACTATAAGCAACATGGCTAACTGGGTTCGGTTTGTCCGAATCCATCGGGTCGGTTTCTCCGAAGTATTCACCCTCAAATTCGTGACCATCTAAGTCCTCAAACGAGAAATTATGCATAGCCTGTTGCAATTTGAGGGCAGCTTGTCTCACTGCCTCACCGCTAAACATGGTCTGACGCGATGCCGTTGTGGTACCAGAATTAGGCGTTAAACAGGTGTCGGGAGCTCCAACTTCAATCAGTTCTAGCTGTAACCCTGTCGCTTCATGGACAATCTGAGTTGCGATCGTGGCAAAGCCCTGTCCAATGCAGGCAGCACTCGTAAGAACCATGGCTTTTCCATCCTGAATTTTAATTTTCACCCGACCAGTATCAGGAAGTCCTACTCCAATTCCTGTATTTTTCATGGCGCAGGCGATTCCCGCAGCATGAGGGTGGGACTCATACACTTCACGAACGGCACGCAGTGTTTCCTTAATAGCAGTTCCTTCATCCGTAATCTGACCCGTAGAATTAACCATCCCAGGTTCTAAAGCATTAAGATAACGAATTTCCCAGGGAGAAATTCCTACTTTTTCAGCTAGGAGATCCATATTCGTCTCCGCAGCAAAAGAGGATTGTGGGACACCAAAACCTCTGAACGCACCAGCCGGGGGATTATTTGTATAGACACACAGTCCGGTAATGTCGACATTAGCTATTTGATAAGGACCACTAGCATGAGTACACGCCCGTTGTAGAACTGCTGTACCTAAAGAAGCGTAGGCCCCTGTATCGGCAACAATGTTAGCCACCATAGCCGTCAGTTTCCCCTTCTCATCACACCCCGTGGTAATTTCCAATTCCATGGCATGTCGTTTGGGATGAACTAAAATACTCTCTTGACGAGAAAACGTAAGTTTTACTGGTTTTTTTGTTTTTATGGCTAATAAAGCAGCATGATGCTGTACACTTAAATCCTCTTTACCACCAAAGCCGCCACCGACTAGTTTGCTGATTACCCGTACTTTATCGGCAGGCAGACCCAACATTGCCATAATCCCGTGTTGGTCATCATAAACACTTTGGTCACCAACATAAACCGTAACTCCCCCATCTTCCTGAGGGATTGCTAAAGCACTTTCTGGTTCCATAAAAGCATGCTCAGTAGGCGGAGTCGTATAACGATTTGTAACGACATGTGCGGATTTAGCTAGCGCATCCTCAGTATTCCCTCGCTTAATCTTCGTAGTACTAAGTAGATTCCCTTTTAGGTGAATACGAGGGGCTTGATCGCCTAAAGCTTCTGTCGGACTGAGGACCGGTTTGAGCTCTTCATACTCCACTTTAATTAGTTCCAAGGCCTCGTGGGCTTGCTTTTTCGTTTGAGCGGCCACTATCGCAATCGCATCGCCGATATACCTTGTTTCTTCTCCAACCGAAACCATAGTCGGCCAATCATGGAAAATATGACCGTGACTGCGGTCTGCAGGAATGTCCTCTGCAGTT
>JADQBO010000453.1 GCA_016278585.1 Desulfosporosinus sp. | reverse complement strand
ACGCTCTTCCGATCTAAGTAATAAGCCAAAATTATTGCTCTTTAATATAGAAGGACGAAGCGGAATTGACAGCTTATTTATAAAATGCGACAGTTGTGGAGCAATTCGTGGTATGCAAGGCGCTTTTGCAGAAAATGCCTTAGTGAACATTAAAAAATGCCAAGCAAATACTCCTTGGCTGAATAAAAATCCGAGCTCAGTATGTAGCGAAACCCTAAAAACGCGCCTCAGAACCTCCACCAATGTTTATTTCCCGGTTACAATGAGTGCCTTAAGCATACCGCCTTGGAGCAAGAAAGTATTCAAAAAACTTGAGGGCTATTATGATGCATTAAATTTAAATCCTGAGATAGCTAGGCAGATTATTAAAGAGTTGATTCAACCGGATTTACCCGAATTTTCACTTGAAGATATCATGTTGGCCTTTGAAAAATTAAAAGCGAGTAGACAAGGCGATAAAAAGAAAAATCAGCACGATATCTATCACGATGAATATATGGCACTAACCAAGAAACAAGCCGATGACGATGAATACTCTGCACAGTTTGTCCCAGTTCCTAGCAGGTATCGCTACGTTATAACAAAAGTTGTTGCTATTGATAAATTAACCGAAGTTGTTGCTATGCTCGGCTTCACCAGGGTAAAATCTTGGTCAGGTAAACTCGAGGACGTGAAAATTGCACCTCTATCCTCAAAAAAGACAAAATGGCTCCCAGCAGTACAAATGAATGGCGAGGGCATATTCATTGAATTTGATCTTGATCAATTGAGACACTGGTCAAATTCTATTGGGGATTACTATGTACCAATGATGCAGAATTTAGAGCAGTCTTTTTTATCGAATGAAAGGTTTTCTTCCGAATACATTTTGCTGCATACCTTTGCCCACCTCTTGATAAGACAACTTTCACTTGAATGTGGCTATGCAGCGGCTTCTTTAAAAGAGAAGATATATAGTACCTTTGTTGGCGATGAAGGCAACTCGCCGATGGCAGGAGTATTAGTATATACAGCTGCGCCGGATTCCGATGGTAGTTTAGGTGGTTTAGTCGAACAATCGGACCCGGAAAAACTTGGGGCAATGATCGATAGGATGCTTGAAACCGCTCGATGGTGTTCTTCTGACCCATTATGTATTAGCTCTTACGGAAACCAAGGGCAGGGCTTCGAATCGCTGAATAATGCGGCCTGTTATGCATGTACCTTGCTACCGGAAACATCCTGTGAGTTTAGAAACTTATTGCTTGATAGAGGGGCTTTAATCGGAAGACCGGATTATATTGAATTAGGTCTTTTTAATGTAAAGGAATTTGAGGTGTAGCTATTACACTGTGCTCGTCGCCGAACGAGCACTGGTTGAGTTTTGCGGGCAAATGGGACCTCCGTGCGGAAAGATTAAGCATGTGGGGACCAGTGCCTGACAGTGCTCGTTAAGATAAGTATTAAATCGCCTATAGCTGCGGAATATACAATGGTTAACCTATATATTGATGCTAGAACTACGGAGTCAGTTCGGAAATTTTTTGTCGAGAGGCCTTGCCACTTAGAGTAGATGATAAGCAGATACCCAACAATCAGTTAGTTGACAACCTAAAAGTTCAATGGCGGGCTTTACAGATCATATTGTGAAAATTATGATATAGAAAAATGGTGGAGAGTTATATAGTTTTAGCTAAAATATGAACCCAGAAGATTTGTAAACGACTTCCGATAAGGCTAATAATGAGAACATATTAGTTGACAAGGGGAATATGCACATTTCTTTTTATGTACAAAATGGGGTACAATGGCTAGTGTGATTGATATTCAGGTAATAAACCGACAATAGCTGTAACTTACCCGGATGAGCAATTTGGCCTGATATCAGATTCGATTGTGATTTTGCAAGAAGTGGCCGATGCGGAAAATCCCTTTTTATAATAATAGAATCAAGGCTAATAATGGGTATATAACAATTAAAGTGAATATCCTATAATTATATATCGCACAGTTAAACAGAAATTTGTCGAGCAGATAATTTGTATTTAAGTATGCAACCGGAGAATAAGCATGAAGAACAGAACCTATATCGCAATTGATTTAAAATCCTTCTACGCTTCGGTCGAATGTGTGGAACGAGGGCTTGATCCGCTGACCACCAACCTTGTTGTCGCTGACGCAAGCCGCACCCAAAAAACCATCTGCCTCGCCGTCTCTCCCTCCCTCAAAGCATACGGCATTCCCGGTAGGGCGAGGCTGTTTGAAGCCGTACAGAAGGTCAAGGAAACAAATGCAGCACGGCTGCGCAAAGCACCAGGACGAGCCTTTTCCGGCGTTTCCTGCAACGATACTGAATTGAAATCCTCACCGGGTCTCTCGTTGGACTACATTGTTGCTCCACCGAGGATGGCGTATTATATAGAGTACAGCACGCAGATTTACAATATCTATTTGAAGTACATCGCGTCCGAAGATATTCATGTCTACTCTATTGACGAGGTATTCCTTGACGCCACCGACTATCTGAACACCTACAATCTTTCAGCCCGTGAGCTTGCCACGAAAATCATTCTGGATGTACTCAAAACAACTGGCATTACAGCAACGGCGGGAATTGGCACAAACCTGTATCTTAGCAAGATCGCTATGGATATTCAGGCAAAGCACATACCTGCTGATAACAACGGTATGCGGATCGCCGAGCTGGACGAAATGAGCTACCGTCGCTCCCTGTGGTCGCATCGGCCTCTAACAGACTTTTGGCGCGTTGGAAAAGGATATGCCAACAAGCTGGAGGAAAGAGGTCTCTTTACAATGGGAGATATTGCAAGATGCTCTCTCGGTAAACCTACCGATTACTACAACGAGGATTTACTGTATAAGCTGTTCGGCATCAACGCTGAGCTGCTGATCGACCATGCGTGGGGGTGGGAGCCATGCACAATTGCCGATATTAAAGCGTATAAGCCAAGCACAAACAGTATTGGATCGGGGCAGGTGCTGCACTATGCCTATACTTTTGACAAAGCTAAGCTGATTGTGCGGGAAATGACTGATCTGCTGGTACTTGACCTGGTAGATAAAAGGCTTGTGAGCGACCAGCTTGTTTTGACGGTCGGATATGATATCGATAATCTAACAAATCAAGAGATAAAGAAATCATATCACGGGGCAATCACCACTGACCACTACGGACGAAACCTTCCGAAATCCGCGCATGGTTCAGTAAATCTTGGCAGACAGACCTCCTCTACAAAGCTAATTATCGATGCCGTCACAGATCTGTTTGAACGCATCGTTGACAAAAATCTTCTGATCAGAAGAGCCAACATCACAGCGAATCATGTCGTTAATGAGGCAACTGTTCAAAAGACGGGCAACTTTGAACAACTTGATCTCTTTACGGATTACGCGGCTGCGCAGGCAAAAAAAGAAGATGAAGAAGCTGAGCTTGCACGAGAAAAAAAGATGCAGCAGGCAATGCTTGAAATAAAAAAGAAATACGGCAAGAACGCCATTCTAAAGGGTATGAATCTGGAGAAAGGCGCTACCACTATAGACCGGAACAAGCAGATTGGAGGGCACAAGGCATGACGAGGACATATGACGACATCATTAATCTACCTCACCATGTCTCTACGACACGCCCTCATATGACTGCTATTGACCGGGCAGCTCAGTTTTCCCCATTCGCCGCACTGACCGGCTTTGATGTCGCCATCAAAGAAACCGCAAGACTGACTGACGAGAGAGTAGAATTGGACGAATATATGAAGGACGCTTTGAGTGATAGGCTGCAAATCATAGCAGATCGGATTAAAGAGTATCCCGAAATCGCAATTACCTACTTTCAGTCGGATGCGAAGAAGAAAGGAGGCGCCTATATTACTGCTATCAGTACGGCTAAAAAGATAGACGAATATGAACGGGTTGTCGTTATGACCGATGGCACAGCGATCCCCATTGATGAAATAATCAGCATAGATGGGCAAATATTCGATTCTATGGGAATATTTTGAACCGATAGTAAGGGTTAGAACAGATAGTGAATACAAGCACACAGAAGGTTTTAAATCGATTCTATATTGCACAAAGCATAATTATTTGAATTTAATCAAGTTCGCCGCTCGCTTTAGTTGCTCGTCAAGTACCTTGGCATAAATTCTCGTTGTTCTAGGGTCAGAATGCCCGAGGGCATCCTGGACAATAGCCAAGTTGTCTGTTTCACGAAGGAGCAAAGTAGCAAATGTGGAACGCATCTTATGAACGCTGAAACCCTCAGTGTTATGTCCAAGAGTTTTAAGGATGGTCATGTATTTGGCTATAAGATTTTGTACGGCTCTCTTACTAATTCTGTTTCCTTGGATCGATAGAAAAAGAGCATCAACGTTCTTGTGGACATAACGGGAGCGTTCATTTAATAAATAATCATTCAGGGCTTTAGCCACATCATCGTTAAAATAGATAATGGTTTCTTTATTCCCTTTACGCATAATCTCAAAATAGCCCTTATTAATGTTTGTCTTTGTGATATTAAGGTTACAAAGTTCAGATAACCGTACTCCAGTACCAATTAAAGTAAGGACTATGGCATAATCACGTTTCTCGGTATAGACGTGGTATTTGAGTTGACCTTCTGATAATCCTATACCAGTTTCTAAAGCATCTGTTAAGTCAGCAATCTCATTAGGTTCTAATGTTTTGGGAAGTTTTTGATTAACATTGATGGGGTCTAATTTAATGGTAACGTCTTTATGTATCATATCTTCACGAACCAAGTAACGGTACAAAGACTTAATAACAGCTTGTTTACGGGCAAGAGCGCGGGGTCCATTAGAGCGTTCATTATTTGCCCAGCTTAAATATGACTCGATATGACGATGCCCAATAGTTTCCATAAGGGACAGCTCGATATCCG
>JADQBO010000466.1 GCA_016278585.1 Desulfosporosinus sp. | reverse complement strand
TTTATTCAAGCTTGATTTTTTTGTGCCTAACTTCGGATAATTGGCTATGAATAATGCGAATTACGATTGTTTATTATTTTTGTTTTAAACGCTTATTAACTTGCAACTAGAGAAAAATTATAAGAGTGTGTGCTTCACTAATATCTAGGCAACTGACTTTGTTCAATATAATAATTCTCTACTCCGATTTCTTTCATTCTCTCATTTCTATAAATCCACCGTTCTCTTAGTTTACCTTCAAATTGCTTGTCGCATGGGAACTCACTGCATTCAAAGCAGAAATTAATGTTACGCTCAACTTGGCAGTCTTTCGCATGACATTCTAAAGGGCATTTGACGTTTTGACTCCTACATCCACTACAAGTACCCTTGGCAAAGTGATTAAGAATCTGTTCAAATTCAGAATATCCTTTAAAAATCGGTACATTTTCAGATTTAAGTCTCGCAAGTCCTTTATAACCTTTCAATAGCTCGGATAATTTCTTACTCAAGTGCATTATTTCACTGTTATCATAATCAGCACATCTTGAACAGTCCAATCCGCACATGGACAATTTCTTGTTAACCTCATAATTTTCCATCTTTATCCCTCTCTTTAATGATTCTTTATATTCAGTGTTTATCTGTCTTTGTGTGTTATATTGGCAAGTATACACTAACTACCATGAAATCCGTTCCTCAAACTATATTCTATATACCTCTTGAAATAACCTTTTCAAGACAAGTTGCTTTTAATACGCTCAATCCAGTTATTCCCATTATCCATAGCGAATTATCCGAAGTTAGGGGGACAAAAAAAGACTCCTAAAGGAGCTTAAGTATGTTAGATCGTATACCTTGGATGATCCGATTTCCCTAACTTTGGATAATTCAGATAGCACTAAACCGCGATGATTAGTGAAGACTTCTATGGGGATTGAATTCCTAATCTCCAGGTAATTTTAAGGACTTTTATTTAGACCATTGTACGATATGTCTCTTAAACTTTCAAATAAGCTGGTTTTGGACATAACTTCCCCCTCCCCATAAAAGGGCAATTTTTTAAACACATGCAGTTCGGATAGTAATAGGGGGAGATTTGCCTAGACTCATACATCGTCTAGGTTCTTCTGATCCGCAGTTGGGGCATTTACTCAAATCTTTTCCTATGAGTTTCTGGATAAGTTGGAGGGTTGAAGACTTCTCCCTCATTAATAAAGGCGTATGGGTAAGTTGTTTACAAAGCTTGAGCTTAGTGGTCTTGTTGCGATTGCCAAGCAAACCATAGTGTCTAATTTTCATAAAGCCACTCGGCAGGATATGAATAAGGAATCTGCGAATAAACTCTTCAGCGGAAAGAGTCATCACCTTTTGTTTGCTGTCGTCTTTGTAGTCCCGCCATTTGAAGGAAACTGTATCTTTTTCAATATTGATGATACGTTTATTTGATATAGCCACCCGGTGAGTATATCGGCCCAGACATTCAACAACACAAGCCGCGTTTTTAAACGGCGGTTTGCAGTATACAATCCATTCTTTGTTATAAAGAGTGGATAGAAGTTTCTCGAATTCCTTGTCGTCAGAAAGATAGGTTTGACTACCATGGAATTCAAGCTTATTTAGGGCATATAGCTGTTTAAGGTGATATAGAAATTTGCCTCTGAACATTCGGGATAGAACTTTAACTGGAATGAAGAATTTTTTTCTGCTATTCACCCATTTTCCGAGAAAAGATAATCCGCCCCCGGGGACAATACAGTGAATATGTGGATGATGCATAAGGGCTTGCCCCCAGGTATGAAGAACCGAACTAAAACCAATCTTTGCACCGAGATACTTTTTGTCAGAAGCTAATTCGGTAAGAGTTTCAGCAACAACCTTAAACATAACGTTATATATAGTTCTTTGGTTTTGATAGGTTACTAAATTGAGAGTATCTGGTATGGTAAATACCACATGGAAGTATCCTATGTGGAGCAAATTATCTTTCTGGTTTTCAATCCAGCGCTCTTTGGCAAGAGTCTGGCATTTTGGGCAGTGTCTATTGCGACATGAGTTGTAAGCATTTCGCGTATTTCCACAACTATCACACACTTCTTTATGCCCGCCTAATTGTGATGTTCTGCATTTTTGGATGGAAGACATTGCTTATGTTGATCCAGGGTGAGCTTATGATGGGTTCGATAGCCCTCGCCATAGTTTTGGAAAATATCTTGTACCTCAGCCATTGGCTTTGTCCAGTTCAGTCATCTGGTCAAGGGGACTCTTTACATTGAGTGATTCAATCTTTACTAAATGCAAGTAGAAGCAAGTTGCGGTGATATCTGTGTGTCCAAGCAGCTGTTTGATTCGAAAAATATCTATTCCAGACTCAAGTAAATGAGTAGCGAAGCTATGGCGCATGCTGTGAACTGTCACGTTTTTATTGATCTTAGCTTTAGTGACATATTTGTGAAATACATTCTGTACGGCCTTGGTCGTAAGGTGTGTGCCAGTATTATTCCTGCTGTAAAATAGCCATTCTTTAGGGCGATAAGCTTGCCAGTAAGTTCTGAGTATATCCAGATTTGCTTGTGAGAGGATAGCATATCGATCTTTACTGCCTTTAGCATTGCGAATAAACAACTGCATTTTTTTGCTGTCGATATCAGAAACTTTAAGAGCGGCCACTTCACTGAGGCGAAGCCCTGCACTATAGAGAGTCATAAGAATACACTTATCTCTCAAGTTATCGCAGGCATAAAAAAGGGATTGGAGTTCTTCTTGGGTAAAGATAGCAGGGAGTTTACGATGTTTACGGTGACGAGGAATCTTCTTTATTGCTAAATTAATATCAAAGGTAATACCATACAAAAAGCGAAGGGCGCTGTTGTAGGTGTTTACCGATCCGGAAGCTAGCTTTTTTTCTTTGGTGAGATAGTGGAGAAACTGTCTTATATCCTCTATGTCTAGCTCGGTTGCAGGCTTATTAAAGTGATCCTGAAAACCTTTAACTCTGGAATAGTATTCATTCTGGGTATTCTTGCTTAATCCTCGTAGTTCCACATCGAATACTAGCTTGGCTAAAACCTCATCCTTTGTCATAAAACAACACATCTCCTTTAGAATAAATATCTAATATTCTACAGGAGATGTGTAAGGGAGTAATAGTCTACAGCCATATTTAGTTAAGCAGCAAAACACCACTCCGGAAACCACCGCGCCAGCGATTTAGTGCTATCCTACTTATGCGAAGTAGCTCACCTCAAGAAGACCTCGCACATGAATGTATCTTATTATACCATTGTATTTTCATACACATTCCACTTATCGGCAATGGCCCTATTAGAAGTCACTTTCCAGCAAGATTTCAGCAAGGTTTTCAGCATCTAAAATAAGAAGTGCTAAGAATGGGCTAATTTCATTCTGTTTTCTGATGTAAATCCTTGGTACTAGCGGATAAAGCAAAACAGCGGCCTGTTAAAAAGCTGCTGTTTTTGTGCTTAGCATTATGTGGGGATGGTCTTTTTCACATTCATATTTTTGTAACAATTGGATCAAGTTACACTTCAAAGTAAAAGAGTTTCGCCAATTAAGTTGGTTGATCACGATAATCAAACACCCGCTTGGCTTTCCCAGAGCTTCGCTCTAAGGTTCCCGGCTGAACAATTTTCAAGCGAACATTAATAGAGAGGACACTGTGGAGCTTTTGGCGGATGTGTCCCGAAAAGTCTTCCAGTTTAGAATAAGGTTCGAGAAGATCCTCACGATTAAGTTCAACCAAGACTTCCAATTCATCGAGGAAGTTTCGCCTGTGGACATTAATGACATAATGAGGACTGATCCCTTCAATGGTCATAAGAACACTTTCAATTTGAGAAGGAAAAACATTAACCCCACGAATAATAAGCATATCATCCGTGCGACCGACGACTTTCCGCATTCGAGCGGTAGTCCGACCACACTGACAGGGTTCTTGGTTTAGGCAAGAAATATCTTTGGTCCGAAAGCGGATCACTGGAAAGGCTTCCTTACTTAAAGAAGTAAAGACTAATTCACCTTCCTGACCTGGTTCGAGAACTTCACCTGTTTCGGGATCAATTGTCTCAACAATGAAATGGTCCTCTGCAATATGATGACCACATTTATAGGTACATTCTCCAGCTACACCCGGACCCATGACCTCACTTAAACCGTAGTTATCCGTGGCAAGAATTTGAAGTTTAGATTCAATCTCCCTACGCATTTCCTCTGTCCATGGTTCACCACCGAACAACCCAATTTTTAAGTTCAAAGAGGAGATATCAATACCCATCTTCTCCGCAACCTCCGCAATATACAAGGAGTAGCTAGGAGTTGAAATGAGCACAGTCGTGCCAAAATCTTGCATTAACATCAGCTGTCGTTCGGTATTTCCTCCTGACACGGGGACTACAAGGGCACCGGCTCTCTCTAGCCCATAATGAAGGCCAAATCCTCCTGTAAAAAGACCATAGTTAAACGCAATCTGAGCGACGTCTTCAGAAGTAACCCCAGCTAACGTTACCATACGGGCGGTGAGATCCGTCCAGGTATTTAGATCATTTGCCGTATAGCCAACAACCACAGGTCGACCAGTTGTACCAGATGAAGCATGGACACGAACGACTTCTCTCTGTGGAACGGCAAATAGACCAAAAGGATAGTTGCTCCTTAAATCCTCTTTAGTCGTAAATGGTAAATGCTTTAAATCGTCTAAGGATTTAATCCTCTCAGGGGTAATCCCCATGCCCTCAAATTTTGCTCTATAATGAGGCACCTTGTTGTACACTCTATTAACTGTCCACTTCAAACGTTCCAGTTGTATTTCTTCTAAACGGCTACGGCTCATACATTCTTGCTCATTATTCCAGATCACAACTAACCAACCTTTCTCTTGAAAATCAACGGCATTCTATAATAA
>JADQBO010000358.1 GCA_016278585.1 Desulfosporosinus sp. | reverse complement strand
TTTGCCAGTCGAGTGCCAGAGATCGCCAATGCACCCAATGCCTCCGCTCGAAAAAAAATGATCGAGCAATTAGAGAACGAGGACCCAGCCCTATATGTCACTTTTTTAGCGGATCGTCGCAAGGCTGAAGGAGAAAGCCAATTTATTCGTTTATCAGGGCGTTATCCCCTGTGTGGCAGAGGGGATGTTAATACGTATACTATTTTTGCGGAATCTATGCGGATAGTAATAGGGGCTAGAGGGAAAGTGGGTTGTATAGTGCCTTCTGGAATAGCATCCGATGATACGACTAAGTATTTTTTTCAAAATATTATGGACACGAAAACTCTGTTTAGTCTCTATGATTTTGAAAATAGGAAAGGAATATTTCCAGCTGTTGACAGTCGAATGAAGTTTTGCTTGTTGACCCTAACCGGCAGTGGGGACCCCGCCACGATCGGGGCAGAGTTCGTGTTTTTTGCTCACAAGGTTGAAGATCTGAAGGACGAGGAACGGATATTTACGTTGTCAGCTGAAGATATTGCTCTATTGAATCCGAATACACGGACTTGTCCAATTTTTCGCTCGAAAAGGGATGCGGAACTTTGTAAAGCTATATATAGACGGGTGCCAATTCTGATCAAGGAAGGTCCACCAGAGGAAAATCCATGGGGTATCAAGTTTTTACGTATGTTAGATATGTCCAATGATTCTAAATTATTTCGAACTCGTGAACAGCTAGAAGATTTAGGGTTGCTACTCGACGGGAATGTATTCCGGCATGGAAGTGAGACATATTTGCCTTTGTATGAGGCTAAGATGCTTCATCAGTATGACCATAGATGGGCAACCTACGATGGTGATAATACCCACGATGTTACGTTGGCGCAGAAATGTGATAAGGAGCAGGTTTCATTACCTCGTTATTGGGTGCCACATCAAGAAGTAATGTCACGGATTCCGTCGGGATATGGTTCTACCAATCAATGGTTAATGGGTTTTCGCGACATCACTAATACAACGAACGAACGTACGGCCATCTTCTCGATTTTATCTTTAGCTGCTGTTGGACATAATTTTCCGCTAGTTTTTATGATGTCAAAAAATATTCCCCTATCGTTTTATGCAAATGCAAATTCTTTTGCATTAGATTATATTGCTAGGCAGAAAGTGGGTGGTACGCATCTCACCTACTTTTATCTCAAACAGTTGCCATTTTGTTCACAGGAAGTGTTTAGAGTTAACCCTACCTGGATTAAGGAACCTTTGCAAGATTGGATAGCTACTCGTGTTCTAGAACTAATATATGTTACCAATGATATTGCGGCCTTCGCTAGGGAACATGGATACGATGGTCCTCCTTTTAGCTGGGATGAAGAGAGACGTTTTAAGATCCGATGTGAGCTGGATGCTGCCTTTTTCCACTTGTACGAGATTGAAAGAAATGATGTTGATTATATTATGGAAACGTTCCCAATAATTAAGCGGAAGGACGAAGGAAAGAATGGAAACTTCCGTACAAAGGAGCTAATATTAGAGATCTTTGATCAGATGCAATTGTCGATAGAATCAGGTAAACCTTACATCTCGATTCTAGATCCATTGCCCGGGTATTCTAGTATGAGTATTTACTAAATCATTGAGTGGAGTGAGTGTTTGTGGCATTAATCCGAAAAGTAGACTTGGATAAAGTTGTGAGAAAGAGCATTAATGAAAGTGCAGAAACAATCCTAAGGAAAACGGCTGCAGAATTTTCAGCGGCAGAAACATACGATATTTTTTTGTCACATAGTTATTCTGATGCTGGAAAAATATTAAAAGTTAAGACCTTATTAGAAAATATGGGTTTTAGTACTTATGTTGATTGGGTTGATGATAGGCAACTTGATAGGTCCAGGGTAACAAAGAAGACAGCGGAATTGTTAAGAGTTAGACTTAAGAGCTGTAAGAGCCTATTTTTTGTAACCTCCGACAATTCAACTAACTCGAAATGGATGCCTTGGGAATTAGGATTTTTTGATGCGTTAAAAGGATACGTAGCAATATTACCAATTTTAGAAGATGACCGTTCTACAAACACTTACGAAGGACAAGAATACTTAGGTTTATATCCGTATGTCACTAAGGATAAGCCACAAGGGCTTGATGCGGAGACATTGTGGATTCGATTAACGCTCGATGAATATGTTCGCTTTGATTTATGGTTAAAGGGAACGATGCCTAGTAAGCACTAGGAGAGGAGGGATTACTTTGGATACTAAGTTAAAACACCTTGAGATAATAAATAATGTAATTAATAGACTGGGACATCAATCCTTTCTTATTAAAGGTTGGGCACTTACTTTGGTATCAGCTTTATTGGCAGTATCTTTAAAGGAGTCAAGCGCAGAGTTTCTTTATATTACATTCTTACCAGTGCTAATGTTCTGGGTGCTGGATTCAATATTTTTAAGGACAGAACGAAGTTTTCGTTGTCTATATGACGAAGTAAGAATAAAGAATTCAGCACAAGTTGACTTTTCCATGGACATAACTCTTCAGAAAAAAAAGATTGGATGGCTAAAAGTAATTGCTTCCCCGACTTTATTGATTTTTTATGGAGTCATGATATGCGTGCTAATAATTGTAGGATAGTGGAGGAATAAGTAGTGAAGAATTATTCACTTGAAGAGATATTTAATGAGGCTCAATACCCAGAGATAACGTTTGTGCCTCCGAAAGAGTATCCTTTTATTAAATCTGCTTTTAGGGCTAAAGGAAAACATATAACAATTTGTGGACCATCAGGATCGGGTAAATCAACTTTGGTTGAACGATTAATTAGAGAATTCCAAATTGAAGTATCAGAGGTATTGAATTTCAACGCGAGAAACTATTCCGAGATAGATTCATTTTTGGAGATTATTGGTCAGATATTAAAGGTAGAGCCATTATTCCCTTCCGTTACTCAAATCCTTAAAGATCTAAAGTTTGTTCTTGTAGATGACATTCATCATTTATCTAATAAAGCAAGGATGGAATTAGCTCATTATCTAAAACTTTGGCATGAAAATGGAGTTCGATTTATTATCATCGGAATTGCCAGTTCTGCAGCCATATCGGGTGAGAAGACTCTGCCAGTACTTGAGGCGGCTCATATAAAACCATACTCTCAGGAAGGACCACATAACACCAGTAATGGCCTCTTATTGAGAAAAGACATACATACATTGTTTGATCGAGGCTATATTACGGTTGGCGAGGATTTACAGATCGAAGTGAGCAAGAGGATTAAAGAGGACTATGGAAATGGGCGAGAGTACTATGCATTCCATGGGAAGAAACTGGTCGATGTTCCGGATAGAGTTGAAGAAAGGCCTTCTAAACAGTTTATACAATGGCATAATCAGAATGTGTTTATAGCGTAACTTTCCTTATAGACCTGCGCGTAGTCCTTCAACAGGTCTCCTAGATGTAGATATTACGAAAGCCCACGGCCAAACGGTCGAGGGCTTTATAGCATCTATCTAAACTCTGTATTCTGTTTTACACCATAAAATATCCTTCCGTTTGTTAAGTGCTTTCGATACTGACAACCGAGTGCTAAACGTTTGTTAGGCTGAATACAAACCCTTTCATCCGAACATTGGGTGAACCTTGAGCAGCAACTATACAATTCAACGTTTACTAACGAATAAGACTCTTCGTATAACTGCAAGAATAATGGGTATAGGCTTGTAAACTCTTCATGAGACTTTAATGGGAGTCTGCTCCACAGTTTCTCAGATGGTATCTGCTCTAGATTTATCGACTTATCATCAGTCCATAAGTACTCATAAGAGTTTTTTAAATAGATATAGTTAGTTCTTCCACACTTCACCCTTACCGAGTGTATTCCCAAAAACTTAATTGAGGAATAGGCGGAGTTATGAATAGCCTCAATTTCGGCTTCAGGCCCTTTCTTAGTCTTAATCATTTCGACAATTTGATCACATAGCTCGGAAGAGATTAAATCGGCTTTAGTTTTATCTTTTCTTTTCCAGTTATTTAGTTCATCCCAGAAATCCTTCTCGCTAATTATGCAGATTTTTTGGCCGGCCTTCCTCATGGAAATCGCTTTCTCAACCTTTCTTCCGTAGCATGCGAATACCCACGCTGGATTCCCATCATCCCCTACTACAACGTAATCGGTTTTCTTAGTAACCGTATCAGTAAAAATGGCGCCGGTTTGCTCGATAAGGCCTTTAATCTCACTTCTAGAAGCTTTAGTGGAAACTCCCGTAAAGCAGAATGAGGCGCTAGTGAATATAATTTCCGGGCATGCAGTGCATATGCCATTTACATTGTACTTGCTCTTGAGGGTATTAAGTTCATTCTGATTAAGATTATAGGATAGGGTCGTGTCAATAAACTCACTGAAAAAGGCCTTTAACATGTCACGCTCGTCTTCATCAATCACACCATCTGATAAAACAGACTTGAGTAAACTTTTTATCTCGTCATACGGATAGATGCCGTTAAGGTAATCATGGTCATTTATCCATTCGCTGAGCTTGATAATTTCTTCATCGGTCAGGATATTGTCCGCTAGGATACCATGTAGGATCCCATGAAGTATCTGCATCGATGAGTTGGTCTGTTCACAAAATTCATTGTTGGTTAGCTTATCAACGAGCCAATAAATATCATCTTTTTCCTCTTTGGAAAGAAATCCGTTCTTGATCGCGGCATCTATTATTGGAAACAGTTCGTTAAAAGGATGTCTATTTTCATACTTGCGATAGAAGTTACACCAATGGCTTAGTTCTTCAATCTCACTAAAGTTTATTATTTTATCGGCTGTAATACCTTTCAAAATCCCTGTGAGAGTATTAATAATCTTTTCTAACTCCGCCAGCGAATTGAATTTTTTTGAATCACCCTTTACTTGTCTTACTTCATCTTTCTTAAC
>JADQBO010000430.1 GCA_016278585.1 Desulfosporosinus sp. | reverse complement strand
CGGCAGGGTCTTTTGTAGCATCCATTATTTCTCCACCGCTACGACCAGGAGGTGCAAAAATCCTTGATACACTGGTCGGCGATCCCTTAAGTCCCATTTGCTTAACATCAAAGGGAAGGGTCTTAGCATCCCACACTTCTGGTTCATAGGCCGCAGCTTTCATCATATTAGGAAGGGTTGCGTAGCGCAAATCATTGAGCTCTTTCTCCACTGTAAGCAAGGCAGGTAATTGTGCTTGAACAATTTGACGACCACTCTCTGTCTTTCGTTCGACTGTTACAGTGGTTTCAGTAAGTTCCCTCACTTTTATTGCATACGTCAATTGAGGGAATCCAAGGCGTTGAGCTATACCTGGGCCCGTTTGGGCTGTGTCCCCATCAATAGCTTCTTTTCCAGCGAATACTAGATCAATAGGTTCTGTTTCATGTATTTTTTGTAGAGCCATAGATAGTATATAAGCCGTAGCTAGAGAGTCTGAGCCGCCAAAAGCGCGGTCACTTAAGAGAATTGCACGATCAGCACCATAAGTCATAGCCTTTTTTAGAGCTTCTTTAGCTTGCGGAGGTCCCATACAGACGATTGTAACTTTCCCTCCGACCTTTTCTTTGAGTCGAATGGCTTCTTCTAGACCATGAGCATCGTATGGGTTAATGATCGATGGTACACCCTCTCGCATAAGAGTATTAGTAACCGGATCGATACGTACTTCGGATGTATCTGGAACTTGTTTTAGGCAGACCACGAAATTCAAAAAAATTCCCTCCTTTATGCTTAATCTAGAAACTTTTATTAAGACCGTTGACTTTTACGAAGGACCCAACCCCACTATGTTGATTTACTTTGAAAACTTAATAAAAATTGAATTACCTAACATAGTTTAGTGCAAATTGCTTAAAATTTCAACTATTTATAAATTAAAAAAGCTTTTGTAAATAATGTAGAGTTTTGGTTATTAATTCTCTGAAAGATACTTTTCTACTTCTACGGCAGCTAAAGCGCCATCTCCTACTGCGGTGGCTACTTGGCGCAGCGGCGTGTTACGAATATCTCCTGCAGCATATACACCTTTAATATTGGTTTCTAAAAGATGATTGGTCAGAATATAGCCACGGTCATCCGTCTCAATTTCTCCATGCATAAATTGGGCATTAGGATCAGTTCCTACATATATAAAAACGCCATCAGCAGGGATTTCCCGGGTTGTCCCACTGAGAACATCGAGAATACGTACACCTTCGACATGGTTTGAGCCAAGAATTTCCTCCACCACAGCATTAAGTTCGAAACGTATTTTCGGATTATCGTTTGCTCGATTTAAAGCAATTTGGGAGGCACGAAAGCCTTTTCTGCGGTGTACTATAGTTACCTCTTTTGCAAATTTAGTAAGATATGCTCCTTCTTCGATGGCTGCATCTCCCCCACCGACAACGACAACGCTTTTATTTTTAAAGAATGCACCATCACAAGTTGCACAATAGGATACCCCACTACCTAGAAAACTAGCTTCACCCGGGACCCCCAATAACCGAGGTTTAGAACCAGCTGCGATAATGATACACCTTGCTTCAATCACTTGACTGGATGTATGTATTTTTTTCACAGTATCCTTCACATCTAACGTTTGAACTTCCTCAAAAATAAATTCAACCCCAAATGTCAGAGCTTGATTATGAAATAAATTCATAAGTTCATACCCATTAATTCCGTTTGGGAATCCAGGGTAGTTCTCAATGTTTTCTGTTGAGGCGGCCTGACCTCCGGGCATAGCTAATTCCACAATAGCAGTTTTTAATCCCCCTCGCGCAGCATATATACCAGCTGTTAGACCAGCAGGACCGGCCCCCACAATAATTACGTCATACATGACTCTTAACTCCTTTTTCTTTTATTAGTATAAATATACTGTTAAAGTAATATGTACTCTATGTACATATTACTTTTAACATATTATCCAGAATATAAAAATTCTTTAAAAAAACTAAGAAAGTCAATGAAGGGATTTTCATTTACTGGAAAGAATATAAATATACTTAGTTTAGTATTACATAACTATAGTGTTATATCAAGGAATTGCAGTCTGTGTTTATAATCATAAAGGAGGAGTATCCTTTGTACCGTGTCATCAAAATTCTTATGATCATTATATTATTGGTATCCTTCTTGACCGCGTCGAGTGGTATATTTGAGGATTGGTTATGGTTTAAGGACCTTGGTTATACTCAGCTTTTCTGGACTCCATTTCTTAGCAAAGCAATGTTTCAAGGAGTCAATGGAACCATTCTTTTTCTCTTTATTGCTGGAACCTTATTATCAATTCGCCACGCAATTATAACCTACGTTAATGAACGCTTGCGTTTACGTTTAAGGCTGGTTCAGGATATGAATCGACCAGTATTAAACCTGAGTCAACGGAGAGTAACTGTTTGGTTACTAATTATTTCTGCTGTTGTTAGTTTCGGCATTAGTTTTGTGGCAGGGTTTAAGGGATGGTTAGATGTATTATCCTTTACTCATGCCACTCAATTTGGCTTAGCTGATCCAATTTTCGGTAAGGATTTGGCTTTCTATTTTTTTCAACTACCCTTCTTAGAAACTATATTCAATGCATTTTTTGGACCTTTGTTTTTACTCACCTTATTTACGATTATTTTCTATATTATTACTGGTGTCATTCGTTTTCACTCGGCAAAACTTTGGCGAACTAGTGCAGTCTCAATGGGATCTGGCTCACGGAGACACTTATCATTCCTAATCGGAATCCTCTTTGCATTAAAGGCCTATGGTTACTACTTAGATATTTTTCAATTACTTTATTCTACCCATGGCCAGGTGGTAGGTGCTGGATTCACGGACCTAAATGCGATACTTCCCGCACTTAAAGCATTAATTTTTATCAGTATTATAGGATCTATTTTAGCCTTCATGTCACTCTCTTCTAAGGATTCGCGCTTAATAACCATTCCTATTGTAGTTAGCCTTGTTGTCGGAGTACTTATCTATAGCATTATTCCAGCCATTATTCAATCCTTTATTGTTTTACCCAATGAACTAAGTAAAGAACAACCGTATATTCAGCATGAGATACAGTTGACTCGCTTTGGGTATGCTCTAGACCGGATTACTGAGATTGACTATCCGGGTAATACTCCGATAACTACTGATACTTTAAAATCAAATTTAGAAACACTGAATAACATCCGCCTTAATGACGCCCGACCCATGTTACAGACTTATAATCAAAAGCAGGGCATCCGACTCTATTATAAATTTAATGATATTGATATTGACCGTTATACAATTAATGGGGAACTTCGGCAAATAATGTTAGGGCCACGAGAAATCTCAACTCCTGACTTAAATTCTTCAGCCCAAACCTTTGTAAATATGCGTTTAAAATATACCCATGGATTTGGAGCGTCCGCTACGTTTGCTAATGCCGTCACTTCGGAAGGACTACCCACTTTTGCGATTAAGAACGTTCCCCCTATTAGTGATTTTCCTGAATTTAAGATGACCGAGCCAAGAATCTATTATGGTGAACTGACGAATGACTGGGTCGTTGGTAATACTGCAGATAAAGAATTTGATTACCCACACGGAAACTCCAATGCCGAGAATTCCTACCAAGGTAAAACTGGAATTACGTTAACGCCGCTTAATAAGTTTATGCTTTCCCTCCGTCATGGAACTCCGCGTTTCTACTTATCTAATCAAGTGACTTCAGCTAGCAAAATGCTGGTTTATCGCAATATCAAGGAACGAGTTCAAAAACTAGCCCCATTTTTAACCTATGATATGGATCCCTATATGGTCATTAATGCTGGTCGGATAAAGTGGATTATCGATGCCTATACAACATCTGATGCCCTGCCCTATTCAGTAATGCACTCTAATCAAGAGTTTAACTACATTCGCAACTCAGTAAAGGTCATTATTGATGCCTATGATGGAACCGTTGATTTTTATGCCTTTGAACCCAACGATCCTATTCTAATGACTTACATGAGAATTTTTCCAGGTGTCTTTAAAGATAAAGATAGCATCTCGCCTAGCCTAACGAAACATCTTCGATACCCTGAAACCTTTTTTAGCATTCAAAGTACTATGCTTAAAAACTTCCATATGAAAAATCCCTCTGTATTCTATAATAAGGAAGATTCTTGGGATATTGCCAAAGAACTTTTCGAAGAGAAACCCCAAAACGTTGCCCCTTATTACACTATCCTGAAGATTCCTGGAGAAGATAAACCAGAATTTGTACTTATGATTCCATTTACACCTGCATCCAGCGCCACAAATACACGTAACAATATGGTTGCCTGGATGGCAGCTCGAATGGATGGAGAGCATTATGGTGAGCTATTACTTTATAAGCTGCCTAAAAATATCGAAATTGACGGACCATTACAGATCGAATCACGTATAGATCAAGACCCTACAATTTCTGAACAGCTTTCTCTTTGGGATCAAAAAGGTTCACGTGTAATTCGAGGTAATCTCTTAGCCCTTCCAATTGGCGGAAGTTTCCTCTATGTTGAACCGATTTATCTACAATCAGATAAAGACGGTAGTATTCCTGAAATGAAACGAGTAGTACTTGCTTATCAAGACCGTTTAGTCATGACCGAAAATCTAGGTTCTGCCTTAACCCAACTCTTTGGAGAAGACGCCCCTCAACCGACAACTCTTGGACAAAGCTCCGCATTTCCAATCCCTTCAGCACAAGCCGAAATACTAACTGAACAAGATTCATTGAACATGACTTCGATCATTGATCAAATGAATGAAATACGTTCGTTACTCGATAATCTGGAGGCTCAGCTTAAAGAGTTATCGACTGCTCCTATTACTCCTAGTGAAACCCCCTAGAAAAAACCAAACCCAAAACGGGTGACGGGGTGACGGGGGGTGACAGGGGGACG
>JADQBO010000320.1 GCA_016278585.1 Desulfosporosinus sp. | reverse complement strand
TATTCCACTGATGCTAACGTCATTGGGTGTTTCTCTAGCTTTTAAGATGAAACTATGGAACATTGGTGCTGAAGGACAGCTCTATATGGGGGCCATGGGAGCAACTTGGTTGGCCTTAACCTTTCCCTCTCTGCCTATTTACCTTATGCTGCCAGGAATGATTGTCCTAGGGATGATCGCAGGGGGATTGTGGGCTCTTTTGACTGCGATCCCAAGAGCTATCTGGAAAGTTAATGAAATCATCACGACCTTAATGCTTAACTACGTAGCCATCCTTTGGGTGGACTATTTAGTCTACGGTCCATGGCGGGATCCGGAGGGATCAAATTTTCCCATAACTGCCTCCTTTGTAGAGGCAGCTAGGTTGCCTGGTCTGGGTGATTCTCGTATCCATACGGGCTTGTTCTTTGCTTTGGGGTTGGCAGTTATCCTAGCGATTGTTTTTAAGTATTCCCGTTGGGGATATAGTATTAACGTTATTGGTTCAAGTGAACGAGCAGCGCGTTATGCTGGTATGAATATTAAACGTAATATTTTGTTGGTAATGTTTTTGAGTGGAGCAATTTCAGGCTTAGCAGGTATGGCTGAGGTTAGCGGCATTATAGGAAAGCTGCAACATGGTATTAGTCCGGGGTACGGCTATACGGCTATCATTGTGGCTTGGCTCAGTAAGCTTAATCCCTTAGCCATTCTTATAGTCTCAGTGTTATTCGGAGCGTTACAAGTGGGAGGATATGCAGTACAAGTGGAGGGTGTGCCTGCCGCTGTAGCAACAATGTTACAGGGTTCGATTCTTTTCTTTGTATTGGGTGGCGAAATCCTTACTAACTATCGAGTGAAACTGTTCAGCCAGAAAGGAGAGGAATTGAGCAAGTGAGCATTCAAGAATTCTTAATCCCTTTATTGGCGGCTGCAGTCATCGCTGGTACGCCGATCCTCTATGCTGCTCTAGGCGAACTAATCACTGAGCGAGCGGGAATCATCAATCTGGGTGTCGAAGGAATAATGCTGGTGGGAGCAGTGTCCGGGTTTATGGTGGCAGTCACCACAGGAAGCCCTTGGCTCGGTTTGCTGGCCTCCATGCTGGCAGGTGGAGCAGTGGCTCTTATTCACGCATTCCTGACCATTACACTGCGGGCTAACCAGGTTGTCAGTGGCTTGGCTTTAACCATTTTTGGGACTGGGTTTAGCGGTTATCTCGGTAAATCTTATATCGGAATACCAGTAGAGAACCCATTTTCAGTAATGCCCCTAGGTCCCTTGGCAGATATACCCTTCGTCGGCCCCGTTTTTTTTCAGCATGATGCTTTAGTGTACATTAGCTATGCCTTGGTCGTGGTAATATGGTATTACATGTATCATACTAGACCGGGTTTGAACCTCAGAGCCTTAGGGGAAAATCCGGCGGCGATGGATGCCCTAGGTTTAAACGTCTTTTATCTAAGATATATCTACGTTGCAGTTGGTGGTGCTTTAGGCGGTATAGGGGGAGCATACTTATCTCTTGCCTATGCCCCCAGTTGGTTGGAAAACATGACGGCAGGTCGAGGCTGGATCGCGGTAGCCCTGGTTATCTTTGCTTTGTGGAATCCATGGCGAGCATTGATGGGTGCTTACTTGTTTGGGGGAATTGATGCCCTTGGATTCCGCCTTCAAGTCTTAGGCATTGAAATGTCGCCCTTTTTCTTAAAAATGCTTCCCTATGTGTTTACAGTCCTAATTCTAGTGTTTGTGGTTGCTCGCCACAAAGGACGCTTGTCTACGCCTGGAGCTTTAGGTCTATCCTATGATCGAGAGGAAAGGTAGTCCTTAACAACGTTTAGCAGGTTAATGAACGAAAGAAAAAAACACGCCTATCAGTATAGTAATTAGCTACGCCATAGGTGTGTTTTTTCTATGATATATCTTTATAAATGCACTAGGACTTATTTAGATTCCACTGATTTTGATACTTGTAAGGGAAGATGAGTAGAAGACGGAAGTGAATTGGCGTTTCTAAGAGCAAAAACAACAGTCTTTCTCATCATCTTTTCATTAAAAGAAGAAGGGTGGACCAAGTTCATTCTCTCCAAGTAGTATTGGGCTGATTTGGGAATTGGCCTGAACGCTTCCAGCAACATTCCTTTAACGAATTTAAGCTTATTTCCCTTAGCAAGTCCCTTTAAGCCTTTCAAGGCTCCAGCTAGAGTAATGTCAACTTCCGTCAAATCCGTACCAAAGGGGAATTGCGGAAAAAAACCTTGAGCCTGATAAGGTTTAAGGAGGGCAGCAATTTTTTGGGGTGTATTATTTCTATACGCTTCCGGGATTTCATAATCTAAGGGGAGTTTCCCTGCTTTTTTTGCTTTCTCAACCAACTGCTTTTGAAATCTAGAATCAGCGATATTGATCATTTCAACAAGAACTTGTTTTTCGGGTTTACTACGAAGGTCAGCAATACCATACTCAGTAACTACGATATCTCTCATATGTTTAGGTATTGAGCAATGGCCATAGTTAAAGACTATATTCGACTTAAGACTCTTACCAGAACCTTTAGTGCTTTTGATCATGATAATGGTCCTAGCCTCGGGTAAGACATGGCCCATGGCTACAAAGTTATATTGTCCGCCGATTCCACTGACAACTTGTCCATTCTCAAGCTGATCTGAAGCAATTGCGCCAAAGATACTAGCAACCATGCCAGTGTTTATAAAGCGGCTATCCTTCCGCTGGAGAGTTCTTAGTTCCTCTCCACCATAAAGCTGATTAACCTTTTCGACACCGGACATGGCAAAGAGCTTTCTTTCCTCTTCACTCATGGAATTGAGAGCCTCATAAAATGCTTTCGGACCTAAAAAGAAAGCTCCGAGTATCACGGTACCCTTAAGTAGTTCTTTGCCAAGCAATTTTCTAAGCTCAAGTCTGTTTTTCTCATCATTCATATCGGTAGAGTAGCGGACATCGCCATCAATAATAGAGTAGTTTTCATAGGAAAGACCTTGTTTTAAGATTCCAAATTCTGAAAGAAAAGCAAAGTCCTTGGCCTTAAGTTTTCTATGCACTGCTTTCATTTCAATGAGTTGATCTAGGATGTCAGAAGGAATATAATCGGCAGCAAGCTTTCCTGCATTGATTAGTTTCATAAGAGGGATGCTATCAAAGACTTTCCTTTTGAGGATCTTGCTTTTATACATTTGCATAAAGGCATCGACAAACATCTCAGATGAACCATAGAGACCCTTTTCGAAGGTACCTGTATCTCCCCAGCGGGAGATTAGCTTGTCATAGCGTTTTTTAATGCCAGCTTTCTCTAAAATTTCCTGATATAAAGCATTATGTTCATTGCGCAAAATAAGACCAGACACAATGGCATCCCCGAGGGCGCCAATGCCCACTTGGATGGTACCACCGTCTTTGATCAAAGGGCTAACATTAAGTCCAATCATATGATCAGATAGGGCAACGGAGTCTTTAGGTGGACAAAAAAGTTCATAGTCGAATTGCGGACCTTGAAGAATCATGTCATAGGTTTCAGCCTCCACGACAGCATCCCCATACATAAAGGGCATCTTTTTGTTTGCCTCCCCAATGATCACTAGTTTATGACCGTTGGCCCTCATTTCACGCATTAATCGCACAGTCTCAAGGCAGATATCCGGGTTACAAGCCATTGAGTACATGGTTTTGCCATTGATCTCCTGGTAGGCAATAAGCTCGCCAAAGACGTTTGTGCCAAGTGCTAAAGCATCTCGAACCACATGGGTGTAGTGAGAAGACAAATGATGTTGCTGAGCTACAGGATTATTTAAGTTAGAACCAGCCTTAGAATAAAACTCAAAGCATTCGACATTTTCAGGAAGGGTTCCTGCTCTGAAATCAATCATATACTCAAATTCCGGTACACCGGAAAAAACTCTGTCAACAATCGGTTTCATTAAGCGTCGTTCAAGATCAGAGCTGCCTTTAGGAATTTCAAGAGATAGAGCAGTAATAATTTTAAGTTTAAGTGTGGGATCCTTTTTAGCCCTATTGTATAGTTCATTGGTAAAGAGAATAGGTTTCCCCAGGGCTAGGGTCATAGAATACGTGATATCCTTCCCGACGTAGTTTATGACCTCATCGACACATTTTTTTACATCGTCATAGATCATTCCCGAGTTTTCTTTCATTGAATAGTCACCTACCATTTCAACAAATTACAGAAAATTAGAGCATCACCAGACAGATTGTGACAATATTTACCTGAATGATAATTCATTCATATAAATATTAACACAAATTTGTTTAAAATGTAATAAAAATAATCTAAATCTTTTATAAATTTTATATTATTGCCATTAGTTAAATATAAATAGATTTTTATTATAAAATGATGCACAAATAGAGAAATGAGTAAATAGGGGTATATTTACACATAATAAGAAATTATTGCAATTTATTTGTATTAATAATATAATATGTACAAATTAGAGCAATGGCGCTTTATGGAGATTTATATCTCTATAAAGCTTTTTTATTGTGGAGAATGGAGATGAATTAGTTTTAAATCTAAGAGACGTAACTTTGAAATTCCCAACAGGATGGAGTTGTATATAATTGAGTTCAAACTATAGTGGGGCTTTTAAACAAATAATTGTCTTGCTTTTTGCCCTAGTAGGGGCATTGCTAGTAGGTGCTTTATTTCTTCTTTTGGCTAAATCAGATCCGATCAAAGCGTATGGAATTATGCTTTCGGGTCCAGTAAGTGACAAATTCGGGATAACGGAAACCTTAGTACGATCTGTACCACTGCTCCTTGTTGGGTTAGGTATTGTTATTTCCTTCCGTAGTGGGATTATTAATATTGGCGGTGAGGGCCAAATTTTGGCTGGAGCTATTGGGGCGACCGCCGTTGCTACTGCCTTACCTAATATGCCCGCAGTTATACTTTTACCCTTGGTATTTTTAGCAGGAGGAATGT
>JADQBO010000471.1 GCA_016278585.1 Desulfosporosinus sp. | reverse complement strand
TGTGTAGAGGGGACGGTCCTTTTAACACATTTAAAATGTGTTAAAAGGACCGTCCCCTCTACACACGCCCGCCGTCCTACGCAAATGCGCCGTTAGACGGTTATGTCGTTGGGGTTCGGCAGGCTGGACTCTTTTGGTCTAATACTCTGGTTCTTAGATATTGGCCAATAAGCTCGACTAGAACGACCAAAATAAAGATTGTTAAAATTAAAGTCCCAACTTCTTGATACATAAAGAGCTTCATGCTGATCATAAGCTGAGTTCCGATTCCCCCTGCTCCCACAAAGCCAAGTAATGTCGCAGAGCGCATATTACACTCCCAACGGAAGATTGTATAGGAGAGGAAAACTGGTAAGGTTACTGGGATTCTTGTCATTACCAAGATTTTCAGCTCATCAAGGCCTCCGACACGGGCCATTTCTACAAGCCGCTGGTCGACTGATTCAAACATTTCGGCATATAACTTGCCGAGAATTCCTGTACCATGGGCCGTCAGGGCGAGGACCCCTGGAAAAGGGCCAAGTCCAACCGCCACAACAAAGATAAGCGCCCACATCAATTCGGGAACACCTCGGAGAAGCGCTAAAAAACTGCGAGAGAGATAGTATAATGTCCAGCGAAAAGACCATAAAGCACTTCCAGCTACCTGCCTAGAATATTCTTCCCCGCGTGGTCTCATGGCAAAAAGGGAGAGTGGTAAAGCAAAAAGAATCGATAAGACTGTAGCAACAATGGATATTTCGACAGTCTCTAATAGTAACTTGAAAACGTTACTTAAAAAGACAGAACTCGTCTCTAGTGGCCACAAGCCACCAGCGAAACGGGTCATCGCCTTGACATTCCCAGGATCTAAAAATTCGCTCGGAGAAAAATTTGTGCCAATTCCACTGAGAATCACGACTCCCAGAATAACTACAGTAATGACCCAATTAAGGATATTGGATTTCTCCTGTTTCATAGGCTTTTCACCTCCCTCTCGGGAAAATTCCCCATAAGCTTGTTGCAAACCTCACTTTTTATAAAATCATGAGGGGATCCATTATAAGCAAGAGTGCCACGGTCAAAAGCTAATATTCTAGAACAGTATTTAAGGGCACTATCGATTTGATGTAAGCTAAGAAGGACTGTTTTTCCTTGTTTGTTAAGGGATTGGAATAAGTCTAGGATAATCCCTGCGGTTGCAGGGTCAACGGAAGCTATAGGCTCATCCGCTAAAATCAGCTCTGCTCCACTATAGATGGCTCGGGCAACCGCAACACGTTGCTGCTGTCCTCCGGACAATTCGTGACATCTCTCATACAGTTTGTCTTCAATACCGAGAGTTGATAGGATTCCTTCAATCTCGGATTCTTCCTTTGCGGTGAGACGAAACGCTCCTCGAACGACGGAGGCGTGGGGTATTTTACCAGTTCTTCCCATGAAGACATTTCTTGCGACATCCAAGGAGGGGATAACGTTAAAACTTTGATAAACTGTAGCAATTTTGCTACGTAGGGTCCGAAGTTGTTGGCGATTTAAATGGCTCATTTCTTGACCTAGGATATTTAAAGTTCCTTGACTGGGAAAAATAGCTCCACAAAGTAAGCGAAGTAAGGTTGATTTACCTGCCCCGCTGGGGCCTACGATTCCTATGAGTTCCCCCTTGCTTATAGAGAAGGAAACACGGTGGAGTCCTTGTTCGTTCGGGTAAACTTTTGAAAGTCCTTCTGCAACGATGATATCCATATTGACCTCCATAATAGAAGTTGACAGGAACAGAGTTCCTGCCAAGCTGGTTCTTATTTATTAGGGTTAATTAGGTTAAGACGATTTGCTTCTCTTTCTATTTCTGCGTAATTGGCATCATTGACTTGGGTGAAACGTTTAGCTCTCATAAGGGATAGGAGTTCGGGATCTTTCAGATCAAGAAAGGCATTAACGATTTTTTCTTCGAGAGATTTATCTAGGCTATCTCGGACGACCCATGGATACCCTTCTACGAGATGCTTATCGATGATTCTAATCTTATTGACGTCCACCGTTTTGTTGGCTATAAGTCGGTTCAAGATCCGGCCTTCAATTCCACCCGCGTCCACGGTCCCGTTTTGAACTGCTTGGGCCGTTGCATCATGGCCACCAGAGTAGACTACATTCTCTAGATCGTCCGGTACTTTGATCCCAACTTTATCGAGCATGTAACGAGGATACAGGGAACCAGAGGTTGAGCTAACGTCACCAAAAGCAAAGGTTTTACCTTTAAGTTCTGTAGTGGATTGAACGGGGCTGTCCGAGGGAACAATTATTAGGCTATAGTAGTTTGATGTTTGTGTTTCCTCATCGATTTCAGTGATAATCGGATGAATTTTCGCACGTTGTTTGGCCTGGGCATAGGTAAGACCGCCAAAATAGGCAACATCCAGTTTATCATTAGCCATCGCTTCGACGACCCCAGCATAATCAGACGCCACGAAGAGTTCAACAGGTATGCCTAACGTTGTGGATAAATACTCGCGGAAAGGCTCATACTGAGCTTTAATTTTATCTGGGGCTTGATTAGGAACAAGTCCAACACGCAAAGTCACTGGGGTTGCTTCCTGATTGCCTGGGGACTGACTAGGATTTTGGCTGCAACCGCTGAGAAGGAGGGCAATGGTCAAAATAAGTGAGGTTATGATTGCGACTTTTTTCTTCATTTAAAACACCTTTTTTCTTGCAATTTTCGACATAAAAATTATATAACTAAAAATAGAGATATGTCAATAACTAAATAGTTATAATTATGTATTGCGAGCCGATGATACCAAATGCGCAAAAAACTCCTCAAACAAATGGTCTGAGGAGTTTTAGTTTCTATTATGCGAATGTTTATGCACTTATACTGGACAATAGCCCGCCCATATTTTTCTTTAAAAGCCCCATAAAGGATATTAGTTCTTCGTTTGCACTAGCCCTTCCACATGACGGACAGCAGTAAAATGCGGATAATTGGTTTTCTTGAAGACCGGTTGATAACGCCCAAGAGAGTTTGGATCTGAACACGCCGCATTTTGGACATTTGTATATCATAATCCGCACATCCTTTACTTTTTCTATTATGATTATAGTATATACAATTCATAAATCTTTTGAACATTTCTTCACAAAGTCCCGCAATTTAAATTATTTTGTTTATTCTGACATAAGTTTGGTCCATATGGTAAGGTCTCTTATCAAGGCCTTGCTTCATAGTGAAACCTAGACCACTTCCTAGAATAGAATAAAAGGGGAGGGTTTAATGTGAAAGTATGTATTGATCCAGGTCATGGTGGTTATGATCCGGGAGCTATTGGTAACGGGTTGCAAGAGAAAGACCTTACATTGGACGTTTGCCTCAAACTCAAGCCATTGCTTGAATTCAATGGCATAAGTGTAATTCTAACTCGTGATGGGGATTATGCACCAGGGCATGTTGACAACGACCAAAAAGGAAATCTGTCTGCGCGTGTCAAGAGCGCGGAAACAGCAAACGCAGATCTGTTTGTTTCAGTTCATATTAATGCAGGTGGGGGTACAGGCGTAGAGGTGCTTGTTATCGGTACGGGTGGACGAGCAGAAATTGCAGCAAACAAGATTTTACCCTATCTCGTTCAAGCTGGTAGTTGGGCAAATCGTGGAGTAAAAACTCAGAATGTCATGGTGCTTAGAGAAACAAGTATGCCTGCAATTTTAACCGAAAATGGGTTTATCGATACGGTTACAGATTCAGCAAAACTAAAGGAGCCTGATTTTCGTCAGACATTGGCAGTAGCTCATACTAAAGGGATCTGTGATTATTTTGGCATCGAATATCATGAGCCTAATGCTACACAGCCAACCCCTAACGTTATGTACCGGGTTATTTTGGATGGTACGCAGACTATGGCTTTAAGTTCTCAAGAGAATGCAATTATAGAAGTCAAAAAAGTAGTCGATAGTGGCCAAGCATCAAAGGGGGTAGTACAGCGAACGACTGATGATGCCAATGTCTTCGAGTATCTGGCTTCACAAAGGGATATGAAAACTCCGATCATGGGCGCAGGAACAATCACTGTTGAGCAGTGTCGACAGTTTTTAACTAAGCATAATTCCTATGCTCCGGATATTATCCCCTTCTACGAGAAACAGGGGGAACTGCTTGGCATTAGCTGGGGTTACGCAGTTGCCCAAATGATCAAAGAAACGGACTATCTAAAATACAGCGGAGTCGTAAAAGCTGAGCAAAACAACTATGCGGGAATTGGAGCAGTCGGAGGTGGGGCTCAGGGTGCGACGTTTTCCACACAGGAAGAAGGGGTGTTGGCTCACTTAGAGCATCTATATGCCTACGCCTCAACGGAACCTTTACCAGTTTCAGTTCCAAATGTAGATCCACGCTTTGATTTGGTTAAAAGGGGAAGTTGTCCAAACTGGGAAGACCTTAATGGTCATTGGGCAGTTCCAGGGAACGAGTATGGCGAGGAAGTTGTTAGGATCCACAATGTGATTGCCAAGGAAATCATATCAAACAGTGGTGAGGCCTCTTTATTAAGGAAGATATCACAACTTATTTCAGATTTCTTTAAAGGGAAATAGTGAATTTTGGTCTGACCCCACTACGAAAATATAAAAAGTTCTTTTCCAAGTTGAGATTTAATCGCAATCCTAGGTCCGAATCCTCGAAAGTAAGAGGGGAGGCCAAGCGTATAAGACTATCCCTTAAAGTTCAAGTAAGGGGTAGTCTTTTTGTCCATGTAGTTTGTTGTAGAATACCAACAAACGAAATTACACACATAAAGCTTAATTAATAGCACATGCTATCCATAGATTTTAATTCTGTAAGGTGTGAATTCGTATGGAAGCCACTACAAAAGAGGAAAAAACAGATAAGCTTAGTTGCCAATTAAGACTATAAGTCATACGCATTCCAACCTGAATTCCCGAGTTTTTATACCTATGAAGGTGCGTTCACGCCAAGGGCAGTA
>JADQBO010000396.1 GCA_016278585.1 Desulfosporosinus sp. | reverse complement strand
ATGCTTAGTTAGGGAAGCTGCTGCTAAAGGTGCTCAAATTATTTTATTACAAGAGTTGTTTGAAACTCCGTATTTTTGTCAAAAGGAAAAATCTAAGTATTATAGTTATGCAACAGAACTAGAGCAAAATATAGCAGTTAACCATTTTAAACAAGTAGCGAAGGAGCTTGGGGTGGTATTGCCAATTAGTTTTTATGAGAAAAAAAACTGTGCCCGCTATAATTCTCTGGCAGTCATAGATGCTAATGGGGATGTACTAGGAAAGTATCGTAAAAGTCATATACCGGATGGTCCAGGTTATGAAGAAAAGTTCTATTTTAACCCAGGGGATACGGGATTTAAAGTCTGGAATACTCACTTTGGAAAAATTGGTGTAGGGGTCTGTTGGGATCAATGGTATCCAGAAGCCGCTCGATGTATGGCCTTGATGGGTGCTGAGCTGCTTTTTTATCCTACCGCTATCGGTTCAGAGCCCCAAGATGAATCCATCGATTCCAAAGAACATTGGCAGACCTGTATGCTCGGGCATGCTGCTGCCAACCTAATTCCGGTGATTGCTTCGAACCGGATTGGCTTTGAGGAAGACGATGAATCCAATATTTCTTTCTACGGATCTTCCTTTATTGCCGGCCCTCAAGGGAATAAGGTTATCGAAGCTGGCCGTGCAGAAGAAACTGTTTTGGTTGCTGAGTTTGACTTGGATCAATTAGAAACCCAGCGGCTTGAGTGGGGAGTTTTTCGAGATCGTCGGCCCGAACTATACAGAATTATTACAACGTATGATGGTGTGAATAACGTTTAAGGTAGTCTGGAGATACGAAAACCCCCAGGTAATTAACCAGGGGGTTTTTGCTGTGTAAAAAAGTTAGTCTATTCGAAACACTAATAAGCATAGGGTGTTAAACAGAATCAGTCGTAGATATAAAGTAGGCTCTTGCAACTTCATAAACAAAATTAATGGATTTAGGATTCTTTCCTGCCAAGAGAGCATTGAGCTTCTTTAGTATTGGCTCGTTAGAATCATCTGAGGTCGTAAAGAGTAAAACAGTAGGTTCCACTTCTAGTACGGTGCCTATTCTTGCTAACAGATCCAGCGAAGGAGTCCTTAGGCCACGTTCCAGATAACCTATATAGGAACTACTAACGTTAACTAATTCAGCAAGCTTTTCTTGGGTAAGGCCCTTAGTCTGGCGAAATAACCGTATGTTTTTCCCAGCAACCTCTTGTATGCTATTAGACACATTATCACCTCTCCCTATAATTTTATGTTAGTCGTTACAAACATCTTACCGACTGTGTGTATGTAATTAGGTTGAAAAACTTTACACACAGTTATACAATGTAAAATTAGTAGATAATATATAGGCTACTACCACTTAAAACCTTAGTGTTAATAAAATAGTTTGATCGGGGGAGAAAAATTTGTTGGAATATATCTTGGTTGTAGATGACCAATTTGGGGTCAGGCTTCTTATGCATACGGTTTTAGAAGAATCAGGCTATAACGTTAAATCAGTGGCTAGCGGGTCGGAATGTCTGAACCTTACGACATCCTCTAATCCCCCATTTCTTATTTTATTGGATCAGAGAATGCCAGGTATGACCGGGCTGCAAGTATTATCACAACTTGTACAGGATGATCAGGCCAAACACATCCCGGTAATACTGATAAGTGCCGATTCTGATCTTGAGCACACTGCTCGTGGTTTTGGTGTACGAAATATCTTAACTAAACCTATGGATTTAAACGTTTTACTCAAAACCGTTAAAGATACTTTAACGGAAAAGTGGTTAATATCAAGTGACTGAGAAGAAGGACCAACTTTGTACGGGGGGAAAGTTAATTAAATCACAGAAAGGTGTATGACGTATTCGATGAATTTAGTTTTCGAAAGGTTACCGTCAGCTTTTTTAGCCAATGATCAGCAAGCACCCTTAGATTTGTTCGATGCCAACGGTCTTCTGTTATTAATGAGAGGGCAACTTATAACTGACTGGATTAGGAAACGGCTGGCAAGAAGCGAGGTTTATACCTTAAGATCTGAGAAAAATATAATCAAGCCACCAGCCAATGATAAGGTTTTTTGTAAAGATCTGTATTGTGATATTGTGGGTTCAATATGGAATATTTATCATGATGCAGGGTTAATCACTCCTGAGCAAATTTCCCAAACCATGATAAGTATTGAGTGGATTATTAAAGAGATTCAAGATAAATGTCTTTACATAGATAGTAATTCTCTGCGAGTAGATCTGACAAGTTTCAAAGAACATGATTATAGTACGTTCGTTCATGCCGTTAATGTAGCTATTCTCTCGGCATTAATAGCGAGGGAATTAGGTTATAAGGGGCAACGTTTAAGGTATCTAACATTAGGTGCAATCCTTCATGATATTGGTAAGATTAAAATACCCTGTGAAATTTTAAATAAGCCTGGGCCATTAAGCAAAAGCGAATTAACCATGATTAAACTACATCCACTTGAAGGAGAAGAGATGCTGCGGAATGCGGGTGTTTTACCCAATATCTTAAGCATTGTACGTCATCATCACGAACGTTGGGGTGGTAAGGGATATCCTGATGGACTCAGGGGACCTGAAATTCGCCTTGAAGCACAAATTATTGCTGTAGCTGATGTTTATGATGCCCTGACTGCGGACCGACCATACCGTAAAGCACTGCCTCCTTATCATGCTCTCGAAATGATTTTTACTACAGAAAACGATTTTAATCCAAGGGTTATTCAAGGATTTCGTAAATCCATAAATCTTTATCCTAAAAATACTTTTGTAACCTTAAATACAGGGGAAAGTGGGATAGTTGTAGGTGTACCAACTAGTTTCCCAACACGTCCTTTAGTTCGACTTATGTTTGACCGCAATGGGAAATATATAGATAAGGAAACATATGTCGATTTACTGAACGAGTTAACGTACTTTATTCAGGGCTCTTCCATTAATAATACAAAAGACTTATTTGGGCAGAAGGTAGAGCCCTATTAAGATTTACTAAAAGGGGCATGATAACTATTGTTGAAAGTTCGAGCGAAAAGGAAGAAGTAATATGGTTTTTCCATATAGCCAAGGATCAAAACTAAGTCCAAACCGTCAAGCGTTTCCTTTAGTTACAGAATTTCTCGTAAGAAGTGATTTTTTGAGGGTTGACGTTTACAATCAGAATAAGGTGACTGTAATCGACTGTGGTGTGCAGGCCCAAGGCGGCTGGGAGGCAGGGGTTTTATTTGCTACAGTCTGTCTAGGTGGTTTGGCCCAAGTCAAAATACACTGGCTAGATTTCAATGGGTTACGTTGGCCAGCGGTAGAAGTCGTCACGAATCACCCCGTTCAGGCGTGCATGGCATCTCAATATGCAGGCTGGCCCATAAAAAGTAATAAGATACTCGCCATGGGTTCCGGCCCAGGACGTGCCATTGTTCACAAAGGAAGTTTGTATGAGACGCTAGGCTATAAAGACTATTCAGAGATGGCTATCATGTGTTTGGAAAGCGAGGAACTCCCTACTAAAGAGGTAGTACAGCATCTTTTGGCGGAGTTGAGATGTGATCCACAGAATCTCTACATCCTGGTAGCCCCTACTGCCTCACTGGTTGGTTCAGTCCAAATAGCGGCACGAGCCTTAGAAACTGGTTTATCGAAACTCAAGGAACTGGGATATAATCTAAAAAAGATAGATTCTGGCTGGGGGACTTGCCCAATTCCTCCTGTAGACGGTGATAAGCTAAGTGCGTTAGGACGTTCGAATGATGGGATTCTTTATGGATCAACCGTACTATATAATCTTAGAGATGACGATGAAAGCTTAGAGTTACTAATAAAGCAGGTTCCCTCCTGTTCTTCACGTGAATATGGGCGGCCTTTTTTAGATGTCTACAATGAGTGTGGAAATTTCTATGAAATAAACCCTTTAGTATTTAGTCCGGCAGAGATATGGTTATGTAACTTGGAGAGCGGGCGCTCGTTTCATGCTGGAGCCTTACGCCCGGATCTTTTGCGTAGTTCATTTAGCATAATGGAAGAGAGAGGTGTTTAAGATAAAAAAGTGAATTCGTTTAGGATACCACTGTAGAATGGACCTAAATGAATCCGATCAAAAAGACTCAGCAGAAATTGACTAGTTCAATTAAAGTATGATAAAATTTAATATAATAATCGAATTGAACGGGTATGCAATAACGTTTCCGTCTAAAACCCTAGACAGTTGTCGAGGGTTATAAATCTAACTTTTAGTAAAATCCTTCACTAAGTTGAATATATACTCATCCTCCGCAGGAAGGTATTCTTTGGGGGTTTGGTTAAGGGCTTTATTTATTTTCGGCGTTTATTTCCTCCGGAGATAGCGTCACAAAACAGAGTACGGGTGAAACTCACACTTCTAGAAGTGGGAGTTTCACCCATTTGGGAATAGTCACTCAAGTAAGTGATGGGTTTCTAGGTATTTTGAAATAGTTTCCTTTTCACTCATTTCGACGTGGATAAGAGGTTGCTGTCTTTGAGCAATAACTCCAGCCCATTTAAGATAAATTGTTTGGGTATAGGATTTATGGACGATAGGGTCAGCATATCTTAGAATTATAATGATGAAATGTGGAGTCATATTGGGTTCTAGGAACAAGTTTTGGTCGTCAAGGCTAAGGAGTAAACTTGTGGTTGTATCCCTTGGAATATCATTAACCACGGTATAGTCGTCAATAAGAATTGGCTTTTGTAACAATTGTTGCTCAAAGACTAAGGTCCTACTGGAAAGATTAGTGGCGGGATGGGTTCCAACGTTCTTAAATTTAAATTCGAAATCAAAGGTTAAATTATCGGTAAGATGAAGAGAGGGAGATTCGATAAAGCTAAAATAGGGGCGTGCCGCTTCACGTTGTGTTTGCCAGGTAGTGACAGATATATAGACCGAAATAAGTGAAACGAAGGCAAAAATCGCAGTTGATATTGTGACCACTGAGCCTGACCA
>JADQBO010000175.1 GCA_016278585.1 Desulfosporosinus sp. | reverse complement strand
CAGATCCTTGGGACCTAATGATTCGTAAAGCTCCAATAGAAAAGGCCTTACCCATCGGTACTATTTTAACTCTCAGCGCAACAGGGTCTGAAATGGATCCCATAGCAGTCATTAGCAACCCCGAAACAAATCAAAAGATTGGCATGGGACATCCAGTGCTAGCTCCTAAGTTTTCAATCCTAGATCCCACCTACACCTATTCCGTCCCCAAAAACCAAACTGCGGCGGGTACTGCCGATATCATGAGTCATGCATTTGAAGCCTATTTTAGTAACATACAAGGTGCTTACATACAAAGTCGAATGGCCGAAGCCATCTTGAAAACCTGTATCAAATATGGTCCTCTTGCTATGGAAGCGCCGGAAAACTACGAAGCTCGAGCCAACTTAATGTGGGCTTCCAGCCTCGCCATAAATGGCCTTCTGAGTTACGGAAAAGTACGAAAATGGAGCTGTCATCCTATCGAACACGAATTAAGTGCCTATTATGATATTACTCATGGCGTTGGGCTGGCAATAATTACCCCACACTGGATGGAATATATCTTAGATGATAGTACCGTCGAAGTATTCAAGGACTACGGGGTAAATGTATGGGGATTGAACCCAAACGAAGATGCTTATACTTTAGCCAAAAAGGCAATCTCGAATACAAAAGCTTTCTTCCGCTCATTAGACCTACCAACAACTCTTAGATCAGTAAATATTGACGCAGAAAAGCTAGAACTTATGGCAAATGCCGCAACAAAACATGGTCTTCTAGGGGAATTTCGACCTATTAACGCTCAAGATGTGCTAAGAATTTTAGAGTCGGCATTATAACAATACTCAACGGATCAGACAGCCTAAACTGAATTAAGGAAAGGAAGATCATAAAGCTAAAAGGGGCAAGAGTTAAGGCGTCCGACAAGAAGTCTGTTGCTCTCCTCTTTCCTTTTTCCTAAACATCCTTTTACTCACAGATAATATGACTAAACCCATAAACAAAAGAGATACACCTATTAAACTAGTAAACGTCAGCGTTTCACCCACTAAGAAGATTCCTAAGAATGTTGCTGTTAGTGGCTCAGCGAGTGTTAAAGTAACAGCTGTTGCTACAGGAAGAGCCTTTAAACCACTTGAAAATAAGAAGTATGCTAAAGCCGTAGCAAAAACACCTAAGTGCAAGGCAACTAATATCCCTTTTAGTTCAAATAACCAAGCAGCATCATAAATTAAAAATAAGGGCGCTAAAATAATTGCACTGATACTAAATACTATCGCTAGAACGACTTCTGTAGGATGCTTATCCAACAGTTGCTTACTCGCTGTGGCAAATACAGCATAAGATAGGCCAGCACCTAAAGCTAATAATATACCTAAACTATCTACATTTTCTATACTACTAGGATTGAAAAGCAGTAATATACCAATGATAGAAAGGCTAGTTGCCAAATACCACTTTTTCCCAAGTTTTTCCTTTCGAACAACAAACGATAAGAATCCTGCAATAATTGGGGAACTTCCGATAGCTACAACAGTTCCAACTGCTACTCCAGTCTTACTAACCGCACTGAAAAAAAAGGGCTGGTAAGCTGCTACACTTATTGCTGATACTAAAGTTGCCAACTTGGGCCAGGATTTATCTATTTTCAATGTGCCACGATAAAGACATATAGATAACAATGTAAACGCACCAATTGTTATTCTAGCTGCTCCAATGGTTAATGGATTTGCTAAATTTGGTGCAAAAGCCTGTGCTGTACCCGTTGTTCCCCATAGCATTGCTCCTAATAACACAAATAAAGGCGCAATAGTAGTTTTTAGTCTCGAGTTCATTTTTTCCTCCGTCGCTTAAGTGCGCTCCTTCAACATTAACGATTGTTTCTCAAAGTGTAACATTGAAGTATACCTTAGAATCAGCAGTAGCCAAGCTGGACACAAGACCTATATGATCTGCATGCATATGGGTAATAAAGAAGTCTGTGACATTTAAATCCACAGACAGTTCATGTAAGCCAGCCTCCATCGCCTTCATACATTCTTCCCGGTACATCCCCGTATCGATCATTAAATTGCGTTCTGTCCCCTTAATCACATAAGAATTTATAGCCTTAAGAGGATTCTTAGGCAGTGGAATTTCTATCCTGAATAAATTCGGTAGTACCTCTTGACTCATCGTTTGTTCCTTCTTTAACGATTGACTATGGCGTTATAGAACCAGTTAAACAAGGTCTTAGAGCTCAAGTTACCGTACTCTTCACTTTAATATATGTTATTTTATCAACATCTTGATATTATATCAAGATGTTGATAATGACTCTTCATGAATCCCACGACCTTCCATTGGATCCCTTTCACCCTCCAATTTGATCGTTTAAATTTTTGTATATCAAGGTTGTTTAATGATAGTATACTATTAAAAATTACTGGAGGATCTTATGAAAAAACACCTGATCGCCACCCTATTAGTTCTCTTTACTTTTACCCTCTTTGGTTGTGCATCAATAAATAAAGAAGTACCAGAGCAATCTCCGGATCAAAGTAAGCCTAATCAACCAATCGAAACTGTAACGGAAAAGTTCCAGCCCAATCTGGGAGGAATTAAACTAGGAGACTCTAAAGATCAAGTTCTTAAGAATTTTGGTACCAATTATAATGAAACTGTTTATGACGAAGACTACTCCTTGGGAGAACCCTTCCATAAGCTAGCCTACCCTAATGGTATTCTAGTCGTTGTTGGATCTACTAGCAAAAAGGTGTTGGAAATCGAAACGACCTCTTCCACAACCCCCACTAATCTAGGTTTTAAGGTGGGGGACAAAGCTCAAGACGTACTAAAGGAGTACCGCTCTAAATATAAGGAGCCCGACAGTAGACACGGCTACGGAAAGCTAATTGGCTGGTTCCTTCTACATGACCAGGAATTAGTGATCTTCAATTTCGATCAGAGCGATTCTTTAGTTAACCAAGATGTCAAAGCCGAAGCGAGGATCGAACGAATTAAGCTCTCTAATTTCAACTACATGGATTAACTTTACAAGATTTCTATTTCTTTAAACTAGCTTTTCCAGACGTAAAGAAAACTTGGCTGGCGCCAAGCCTCCAGGCGTAGACGGCAGCCTTAGTTGCCCTTATGCTTAGACGAAGACACTGTCTTCGCACGGATTAAGCATTCCTGCAGTATATAACGAAAGTTTATACTTTCTGACAGTACGAAAAAGCCGCCTTTAGGCGGCTTAATCACGCTTAATCGCTTAATCACGCTTAATAAAATATTACTTATTCCCTCTGGAACAATAACCACAGAGTTCTTAAAGCAACGCATGATTTCTTTTGAAGTTGATAATCATCCCAATACCCATAATAATGCAGAAAATAATAAGGTAGAAGAACACTGCCTTACCATGGGCATAGAATGCAGCAATAACCATGAAGATACAGGCACAGATCCCTAGTGACGGCATGAGGAAACGTTTAAAGAAATTCAGAGACTTCTCTTTGGCCATCATCATAATGAAAATGGGGATATACATAGCATAGATGGTTACAATGGGAAGTTCAGAACTATCAAAACTAAACGGGCCAAACCAAGGGACAGGTGTTAGGTTTGAACCAAAGAAATACAGCAACCACGTGCCACTTAGCAGAAGTCCTAAAATAGAGGAGTTAGTCGGCATATCGGTATTTATATCGATGGTTTTAAAAACCTTTGGTTTAGGGCCCATATCCCTAGCTGCTAGAGAGTAGAAACCTCGGGTACATCCCATCATTAAACCATTTAAAGTTCCTAAGCAAGAAATTACAACGAATACGAATAGAACAGTACCTCCCATGTTAGAGAAGATCGTGGAAAATGCAAGCTTAGCTCCCGCCTCTCCGCCTTTCATCATAACGCTGTTACTAACAGCCCCAGCAAGTCCTGTATAATAGAGAATATAAATCAGAGCAACAAACAGGGTTCCAAAGGTAAGCGCCCGAGGCAAGTTTTTCTTTGCATCCCTCAGCTCAGCATTAATACTGGTAGCAATAATCCATCCCTCATAAGCAAAAGAGGTAGCAACAACAGCAGTAAATAGCGGGTAATTACTAGTCACATCAGCAATGACACCACTAGTAAAGTTACTAACCAAAATACCGTTTCCTAGACCCACGATTGTCCCGACAACTGCCATTAGAACAAGTGGAATAATCTTGATCATTGTGGTAGAGACCTGAAACTTACCAGCAAGCTTTGGAGAAAGAGCGTTTAAAGCATAGCTTCCAACCAGAAAAAAACCGGAAATGGCCATCGCTTCACTGCCCACAATGTTCCACCCTAGTAAAACACATGTGTATCTGGCCGAGACCCAGGCAAGTACAGCAGTTAGACTTGGATAATAAATAGCCGCCATAAACCAACCCATAAAGTAAGCGTACTTACCGCCAAGGGCAGCTTCAGCGTAGTCTACAATACCATTGACTTTCTCATATCTTGTAGCCATTGTTGCGAAAACATAAGCACAGACAACCATGATCATTCCGCCAATGACCCAGGCCAAGATACCCTGGGGAAGATTACCACCTGTAGCGGTCAAGACCTTCTCTGCCTTAAAAAACACACCACTACCAATTACAATACCAATAACCATAGCTATAGCTGTCAAAAGGCCGTACTTTTTTTGTAATCCGTTTTCCATAATTAACTAAATCTCCTCATAGCAAATTTTTTAACATCTTAGAATCTAAACACATCTCTTCAATAAACAACTAATCTTAAGGTGTATTTATCTATAAAACTATAGAAAGGTATGCTCATTTTAGGAAGCATACCGTTACAAGAAATTGGTTAACAGTATAATTTTCGACAGAAACATACAAAATCCTTTTTTTCGATTCTACCAAATAACGGAAGATAAAAAAGCAATAGCTAGCATGAAAAAAGTAAACCACTAACAAATTTCGTTAGTGGTTTTAACTCGGGTTCGACAGTCAAAAGCCGTTTTAGGCACATGGAAAAATTCAAAATCCTT
>JADQBO010000287.1 GCA_016278585.1 Desulfosporosinus sp. | reverse complement strand
TATTGACAAGATGCGCTAAACTTTATGCAACGCCAATGAACAAAGCTATATACACTTACAAAATCTAGTAAGGATTCTAGCCCTGAAGGTAATAAAAAATAGTTTATTGGTCCTTTATATTGATTTTATGTATATAATGGCACCCTACATAATTATCGCTTAGTGATTAATTCTCAGACCATTGTTACTAGAGGAAACCGTCCATGAGAATTCACAAATGAAATTTGAGTGCAGGAAATATCGTTAGTAAAACTATAATCAAAAGAATATTTGATTTTGGAGATTTCGGTTTGATCCAACTTACGTCAAACAGATCACAGGTCTTTTTAAAGGCTCCTGATTCTATTAAGTTGTAAATCTATGCATAAGGCCGATCATGTCGTAAGATTCACCACAGCCAAGACGTTTAACTCTTTTATCAGCTCTGTAGTATCTTTATAGAAGGGTGTATGTCTAGGCGATCTGGAAGAAATGAGTGAAATTAACTGTGACAAAGAAAAGAGTAAGGTCCGTAGAACATGGAATTCCATATTCAATAGATGAGTGGAGCAGAGGTGATTTTGCGAATTTTTACGAGCGTAGAGAAAATACAAAGTATAATCATGGAACTGAAGAATATAAGAAGAAATGTATTGAATTGGAAAATATAATTATTGAGTTAACAAAAAAGCATTCAGAAATTGTACGTTCTCGAGAAGAAGAGTTAACTAAGAAGTTTAACTTAATGTTATCCGATGAAATTGTAAAAGCAGTACGTGCAAAAGAAATTGAATTAGTTGGACGGTTTAGTAAATTAATTCAGAAAAAAGATAACCTTAAGGACTTTAAAGATCTAATGGAAAATGAAATTGCTAATAGAGTTAATGAACAATTAGACAGTATAAAACATGATCTAGAAAATAGATACAACGTTACTATTCAGAATCAAAGAAATCAAGTTACTAAAATGAGTCTCGGATTGGGTAATAAACCTAAGAAGACCGGAACCGTCTTCGTCTCAAGATTTCAAAGTGAATGTTATTACTGTAAAGGGCAAATCTATGAAGGCGCACCTATTTGTCAAGCAGAGTTTTCAAATGGCCGGAGAAAATATGTACATCAAGATTGCTGTGATTGGTATCCAAATGAAGAGCCTTGCTAGCCTTGCTTCTATAAAAGGAGAGTACTAAATTGCTTGAATGGATAGGAGCTTAGCAGTTAAGCCAGGGAAAGCTCCTGAAGTACGTGAATTACCTAATAAACCTTAAGGCCTTTGAATTGACAATGGGGGTTATATTGAAACGGTGGAATCCATCCATCCTATATGCTTAATGGATAAAATGCTTTCAATTAAGGTACATAGATGATCAGGTAGTAGGAACCTAAAAATTCAACTGGGATTATCAGCATGAACCTTTTGGAAAATGATAGATCCAGCCTTCTAACATAACCGCTTGTGAACCACCTGGCGGTTCAACCATTTCGGGTAATTTTCCAAATCTACCCCTCGCACCATAGGCAACTGCCATTATTGCACAAATTGCTGCATCGTATGCATCTGTGCCAGGTGGTAAATTATCAGGCAAAAGACCCTTGATTGGCTCCCTTGCGTCACTTGTCCTACTGTTCTTTACAAGGGCTGGATAAACCTCAATAATAACTTTCCGGTCATGTTCACTCCGGTTCCGGGGATGAATTGAGTATCCAGAATTCTCCCAGAGCTGGAGATGTGTTATTGCAACGGTACTGTTATTACCTAATTTATCGAAAACATGTGATAGTGGCTTCTTATTTAACTCCTTAAATATGTGCCTGTCCGTATCCCTATATGCTAAGCTATTATCAATTTCTCTTTCGGGTTTAGTAAAACCTAAGAGGTTACCTGAAAGAAACTGGATGAAGTCCGTTGGATATCCTAATGGAGCATCAATTCCAATAATCACTAGTGATTCATTGAAATAATCATTGTTATATGTACCTGTTACCTGGGCCACAATATTTTCTGGTGTAAGCATGGATCCAACCGGAATTGTGATTTGACGTGGTGTACCCATCCAATTTAAACTGTCAAAACCAAAATCCCACTGGACAACAGCAATTCCTTGTTTGTCTCCTGCCCACCCGCCAACGTCCCAGCCAATACCTATAATTCTCTTTACATTCACTTTAGCTTTTTGCCCCTCTCCGATTAGTTTCTATGGTATATCTGCGATGTTGTCTAAAAGAGTACAGTGGACTATTTCAACGGAATAATATACATTCCTCTATTATGGTTACGCAGGATTGTTAAAGCCAACCTGAGTAGGGCTTAACTCGGTTGTTAGCTACATAGGAGAGTGGGTCAGCTTTTTAGTCTTTATTAGCTCCTAGCACAACAGGTCTTCGGCAAACTCCTGGCTAACCTTCTTAAAATCTGTGGTTTAAGTACCATAGTTTGAAGAAGGTTATAATGATGATAAAGAAGCTAAAACGAAAGATGGAGTCTATAGCAGTTATTATAACATTGCTAGCGATAGTAATAGATACACACTGATAATTACCAACGATAAGCTACAACCCTGGTTAGAGGGAGGTACACTCGTGTATGGATGGTTTGTAGGGAGCGTTAGAGCGCTTCTTTTTTTAAAATTATAAATACTGCCTCCAGCATTGAGAGAAGACAATGCGATGGAAAAAGATATAGGGGTTGGGTAGATAAATAATTAAAAAAAGTACCATAGGCAATTGCCAATATATTAGAAAAAGAAGAAGGACCGTTCGGCCCTTCTGGTAGTTAATAGCTAATTCCATCACTGGTTAAAATGCTTTTCATTTCATCTATTCCTTGAGCCATAGTTTTACTGGATTGGTTCATATCTTAAAGGCCTTCTTCAATTTTCGATGAATCATTTTTATCAAGACCCTCGGTAATGTTAAGGACAGCTATACTCAAACTTTCCGCTCCCTGTTTGTATTAATATCCTGTGAGAAGATTCCCGATGAACGTGTGGCCGATAAAACTACATCGACTATTGCCCGTTTCTTAGCCATTTTGAGAATGGTATTGGAAATGTTAAATGCATCCTGATTTTTGTATTTACGTTCGCGTGAGTTGCAGCAGCCAACGCCTTCTGCTTCAACAAGAACTGTGCGCTTATTAATCAAAGTACCCTTTACCTCATAACTGAAGAATCCTCTCTGCCAATCTTCCATTCGGTTGGAGACAGTAATTAGCTTAGAGAAACCATATAAATCACAAAGCTTTTCTGCATCTGACTTAAATAAGGAAGGCTTAGGGCATTTGATTGGAATACCAAAAACCCAAATTGTCCTTGAGATGGGGTACACATTGCAGAATGGGGTTGAGTAACATCAAATAAACATGTTAAATGTATTAGGAGATGTGAATTTTCTATTGATTTCCCCAAACCTCTATGTCTAGTCGTGATATTAACTCATTCAGACAAAACAATGCGTCACCCAGATTTTCTTTGACCGTAATTGCGGTTCCATTTAAAAGTCCCCAACGGTCAATTGAAATATAGGTACCGACTTTTGGCGCAAACCTGGATAATTGAAACCAAACGAAATCAGCTTTTTTGGATTCTGCTGGTTCACATCCAGAGTTTTCTTTTTTCCAAATTAACTGTGTTAGCATTCCAATCACAGTTAAGACGAGGTTAAGAGTCTGTTGGATTGAAACCTCTAATCTCTAGCCTTATGGCATTTTCTTACTTAGAAACAGTAGATATGGAATATCTTCACGTTGACTAGAAGGAACTTCGTCTAATGCATCAAACAGAATTATCCAAGGAGCTCCCTCACGAATTGACCATTCTTTAAAAAAACCATTAGGAAGGCTTTAGGTCAAGGCTTATTCAGTAGATAAAGAGTATTTAATCGCTCTTCAAAAATCCCTGTGGTATTAGCCACTTGTCATAAAAAAAACAATTAGAGGAATGTAATGTTTATCAAGTCCAATCGATTCGGGCTTTTCCCAACAGCGCAAAGCTATTTCTCTTAATAGGGTGAATTTTCTAGCTCCAGGTTTTCCAACAATAAATAAATGTTGGTGATTTTCAATTGCATCGATAATGTCAATAATTTCAGGCTGTTTAGGCTTAGGATTGTCTTTTTCATGTTTGTCTTTTCCATTCTGGGAGCGGGCCCTAAGAGGCACATATAATTTATCCAATGTTTTAGGAGAAGGCCTTTTCCTTAGACTCAAATATGGGAGGTTTTTACAATAATTAGTTACGACAGATAGAAATCCTTGAATGGTGAACTACCTGAAGTATGTGTATCTAGCAATTCTAATTGCTTCGAATTTAGACAATCAAACCAAGTGTTTAGTTGACTATGGAATTCGGATTGCAAGATTGATAATTGTTTAAATGTCTTTAAGATTGTTGATGTCGGTATAGCACGACCAACAGCCGATGAATGTGGGTCCCGACTTGTTTTGATGATGCCACAGACGCCACCGGTTCGCCAATTTAACAATGGTGCACCACTTAAGCCAGGGAGTGTTTGACCATTTTTTCCTACATATTCCTTCTAATTCTCGAATGAATTTAGATGTAGGTAAGATTTTGTTGATGTCATAAATGGCCTTGCTATTTAGCGATATACTGGGAATAGATGTTGTTAGAAACAATATTAGACCTTCAAACATTACTAAACCCTCCTGAAAGAGAAAAGTTCTCTACCCACGAGGGTTTTCATATTGCGCGTTGAGATTCCACCTGTCTCGTTAAACGGTGGACAAAAATAGTTAACAAAAACAATTACGCTCTAGCAGCCTAAGTGCCGCTTAGCATTCTGCCTTCAGAACCTACGAAGTTCTGACACAAGTTTATTTGGCTAAGCAGTTGAAGAAGATCATAAAATTTAGTAAATTTGCCTAAGGTAAACGATAATTTCTAAACCGCCTAATGTGTGATTTATTGGCCTATTATGCATTCTATGTGAGGGCTAGGGCTTAATCGTCTATATTCGGTTGGGAAATGGCTGCAGAAATCGCTCACGAAAATAGAAATCTGATACTACGGGGGGTTA